>NZ_QVLV01000009.1:62003-240808 GCF_003435485.1 Eisenbergiella massiliensis | reverse complement strand
CGGCTTGTCCGCCGAACGCCGGCGGCAGGGCCGCCGGTGTGAGAAGTTCAGCCGCGTTGGCAGGATTCTGGTATTCCGGGACAGTTAGAAACACCCCGTTTTTGAGGCTGGAGCAGGAAACACCCCCACAGCATCCCCCTCAAAGCAGCCAGCCGGACGACGCCCCGCCGGGGACAGGGAGGATGGGAATGGGCCTGAGGCGCCCTTCCATTCCCGATCAGTTTCTTCTTATTAAAATACCAACCGCTCCGGCATAGCCTGCAGTGAGGGCGAGGAAGGCGGCTGCGGCGGCAGGGGGGACAGGGAGCAGGGTTTGCAGCAGCGGGGTTATGATTAGGCCTGCGGCAAACCACAGAATGGTATTGGTAATCAGAAATAATTTTGGGGGTAATTTGTATAGAAGTGTCTTCAGTGAGAATTGAGGGGTGATTGTATTGTTTTCCATATAAATTCCTCCTTCCTGGATAAAGCGTAACAGATGCTATTCTTTATATCTATCCAGAAAGTGCAAAATTTATGTAAAATCAAAGTTAACTGTTTGGCCGGTCAGTGGATTTGTTGTGCCAAACGGCTAATGAGTTAAAAATATGATAAAAATACGCGGCTGCCCGGAGCCTGCATATTTGATGCAAAGGCAGCGGACAGCCGCGTGCTGTGATTTTAGAGGTATTTCTTCAGGACTTCCGCTTTGTCCAGTTTCTCCCAGGGGAGGTCAAGGTCGTGGCGGCCGAAGTGGCCGTAAGCTGCGGTCTGTTTGTAAATCGGGCGGCGCAGATCCAGCATTTTGATGATTCCGGCCGGTCTTAAGTCGAAGTTTTCACGGATGATTTCCACCAGCTTCTCATCGGAGAGCTTTCCGGTTCCATAGGTATCAACCATGATGGAGGTGGGCTGAGCCACGCCGATGGCGTAGGAGAGCTGGATTTCACATTTATCAGCCAGTCCTGCGGCAACGATGTTCTTTGCCACATAGCGGGCTGCATAGGCTGCGGAGCGGTCTACCTTGGTGCAGTCTTTTCCGGAGAAAGCGCCGCCGCCGTGACGGGCATATCCGCCGTAGGTATCCACAATGATTTTACGTCCGGTGAGTCCGCTGTCGCCATTGGGTCCGCCGATCACGAAGCGTCCGGTGGGATTGATGTAGAATTTGGTTTCATCGTCAATCAGCTCTGCGGGCAGAATGGGATCGAAAACATATTTTTTGATGTCTTCATGGATCTGTTCCTGGGTTACGTCGGCATCATGCTGCGTGGAAAGGACAACGGCTTCCAGGCGGATGGGCTTTTCATTTTCATCGTATTCCACGGTTACCTGGCTCTTTCCGTCGGGCCTTAAGTAAGGAAGGGTTCCGTCCTTGCGCACCTTAGTCAGCTGTTTTACCAGCTTATGGGCAAGGCTGATGGGGTAAGGCATGTATTCTTCGGTTTCATTGGTGGCAAAACCGAACATCATGCCCTGGTCTCCGGCGCCGATGGCTTCGATCTGGGCATCCGTCATTTTATGTTCCTTGGCTTCCAGCGCTTTGTCAACGCCCATGGCTATGTCGGGGGACTGTTCGTCAAGAACTACCATAACGCCGCAGGTGTTGGCGTCAAAGCCATATTCGGATTTGGTATAGCCGATTTCACGCACAGTATCGCGCACGATTTTCTGGATATCCACGTATGCCTTTGTGGTGATTTCTCCCATTACCATAACAAGGCCGGTGGTGGTGCAGGTTTCACAGGCTACACGGCTCATGGGATCCTGCTCCATCAGCGCGTCAAGAACCGCGTCAGAGATGGCATCGCACATTTTATCGGGATGGCCTTCAGTTACGGATTCAGAAGTAAATAAATGTTTCTCCATGTTTCCTCCTTTTGGACATTTTGTCCTGCAATAAAAAAAGTCCGCTATAAGCGGACCCGATGTTAATGATAATCAAATCCTCTTATTGTTCGAAATGCTCGCTCAGGTTGGCACCTTCCTCTGACGGGGTTGCCGTGGCTTCGCAGGTCCTATGTACCTCCACCACTCTGAATAAGAGATGATACAATATTGAATTTTCTTATCTGTGACTACGTTCCTTACAATACACCATATGCCGCGTTCTGTCAACGGGACATTTCCCGGGAAATGTCCAAAAAACTGAAAAAACAGGAGTATTATATTCCCACCGGCATCCGGATACAGGAAAATAAACAGCCTGGGATGCCGCTGTTTTAATATTTCCGCTGTTTCAGGAGCTCAGATCAGACTACCTTAAAACGAAATTTTTTCACGTCTCTTTCGTTATCGACTTTTTCTATCATTGCGCCGAGGCCCCTGAGCTTTTCGGGGAAATTCTCATAGCCTCTTTCGATATAGCGGATATCATCCACGGTGGAGATCCCTTCCGCTGCAAGTGCCGCGATCACAAGTGCCGCGCCTGCCCGGAGATCCGGAGCCGTGATGCTTGCGCCGGTGTAGCGGCCCACGCCGTCAATTATCGCCGTGTTCCCTTCTACTTTAATGTTGGCGCCCATTCTGGTAAGCTCATCCACATATTTAAAACGGTTTTCGAAAATACTTTCCGTTACGATGCTTGTCCCCTGGGAAAGTCCCAGCGCAACAGTGATTTGGGGCTGCATATCCGTGGGGAATCCGGGATAAGGAAGGGTTTTCACATGGGTATGGTTCAGCGGCCTGGATGCCACAACCCTGACTGCGTCATCAGACTCTTCCACCTCACAGCCAATCTCCATCAGTTTGGCGCTGATGGATTCCAGATGCTTGGGAATTACATTTTTTACCGTAACATCACCGCGGGTGGCGGCTGCGGCAAACATAAAGGTTCCCGCTTCGATTTGATCCGGTATGATGGTGTATTCCGTCTTATGAAGGCGTTCCACGCCCCTGATACGGATCACATCCGTACCTGCGCCCTTGATATTGGCGCCCATGCTGTTAAGGAAATTGGCAAGATCCACCACATGAGGCTCCTTCGCCGCATTTTCAATAATGGTCATTCCATCCGCCATGGCTGCGGCCATCATAACATTGATGGTTGCGCCCACGCTGACTACGTCCATATAGAGATGGCTGCCCTTCAGCTTTTCGGCCTCCGTAATGATCAGGCCGTGTTCAATGCGCACATCCGCACCCAGAGCCTTGAAGCCCTTGATATGCTGATCAATGGGGCGGCTTCCGATGTTGCAGCCGCCGGGAAGAGCGACCTCTGCTTTATTGTATTTGCCTAAAAGAGCGCCCAGCAGATAGTAGGACGCACGGATTTTCTTAATATAGTCATCTTCAATTACAAGTTCATGGATAAGGGAGGCATTGATTTTCACGGAATGCCTGTCCACACGCTCCACAATTACACCAATGCTCTGCATCGCCTGGAGCAGTATATTCGTATCCCTGACATCGGGCATATTTTCAATCAGAACCGTTTCATCTGTCATTACCGAAGCTGCCAGTATGGCAAGCGCTGCGTTCTTGGCACCGCCTATCTCCACTTCACCAACAAGCGGATTCCCGCCTTCAACCATATATTGTTCCATATCAACCTCTTTATGTATGCGGGCTTAGCGCAGCAACAGCGCGCCCACCGGCATACGGATCCCTTCACACGATTTCCACTGATTACCAACTTTTTATAATAGCCTGACCGGACTGTCACTTTTCAAAAATTATTATTGACTGTCAGCCTCTCTTTATGCAAACTCATCATTAGTAAAATCTGACATACAAATTTTCGATTATTATACCATATATACAAAAATTTTGCCACTTAATAATCCATATGCGATTATAGCACATTTTTTTACTTTGTAAATGGGTAATTCCACCTACATTTTCCACGGGAAGTATGAAATTTGTAACTATGCATCATAATTCTACCCGTAAAATGATGGAATTACCCATTTAAAATTTATTTTAATTCAGATATTTAAGCGGGTTCACCGCCTGTCCGTTAATACGCATTTCAAAATGTACGTGAGGTCCCGTGCTCCGTCCGGTATTTCCGCTGAGGGCGATTTTCTGGCCCTGGCTGACCTTCTGTCCCGGGGAAACCAGCACCTTGCTCAGATGGCCGTATCTGGTTTCTCTTCCGTCCGCATGCTGGATATACACAACATAACCGTAGCCGCTTCCCCAGCCGGCCCTTGTTACGGTTCCGCCGGAGGAGGCCATGACGGCGGTTCCCACAGGCGTTGCCCAGTCAATTCCCTTATGGTTGGTGGAGGCCCCCCTGGTCGGTGCGTTCCGGCCCCCAAAGCCTGATGACAGCCGTCCTCCCGAAATGGGCTTAATATAAGTAGGTGGAACCTTGGTCCCTCTTTTTACAATCTTGGGAACCGCTTCGTAATCCACCTCTTCGAGAATGATTTCTTCGCCAATCTCCTCGCTGTTTCTATAGGTTACGATGCTCGCTGCCTTACGGTGTCCGGCGGAAGGCTCCTGCACCACCTCCTGCTTTGTGGTATACCAGTCATCCACGTCCACATACTGCACCGGCGCATCATAGCTTTCTTCCGCATAAACCAGCTCCTGATGAATGACGGAAAGCTCAGGCTCGGGCACTGTTATAATCAGTTCATCGCCAACCCTTATGGTGGAATCCGCGCTTTCCAGCCCCGGATTAATAGCAACCAGCCCGTCCACAGTCAGGCCGTTATTCAGCGCGATCTGGGAAAGGGTATCCCCGGACTGCACTTCATATATCTGCTCTTTTTCCTGTTCCTTGGTCACCTGGTCTATAGCATCCGACAGGCTGGTGATTTCATCCTCCATCAGGTAGGCTTCCACCACTTCCACCGTGTCCGCATACGCCAGATCCACCAGCCCATAATCCAGACTGTCAAAATCTCCTGCCATTGTGGGCACGGCCTGTTCGAATACTTCATCAAAAAGCAGTCCTACCCCGGCGCTCAGCTCCACCTCATCCGGATTCTTACGCTTATCGGCCGGGCAGATAGAAGTGGTCAGCACATTCAGCTCACGTACCGGATCCACCACCAGATCCACCACATATTCACCGTCCGGATCGTATTCACTGAGACAGGCGGAAAGCAGGGACAGAACCTCCCCGCTTGTTTTCAGGTTGACCGTATATTCGTTTATTTTTACCGTATATGCATGCTGCAGCGTTTTGCAGATGCTGTCCTTCAGTACGTCCTTCATATTCTGACGGATGGTCCTGTCACTGTCCACCGCGCCGAAAACCATACTCTTCCCCTGCAGCTCCAAATCCGCCGTCATGAATACAAGCTCCTGGTTATCCCTCACAAGCTCTTCCCTGGCGCTCTGCAGTATATCCTCCGCCTTTTCCGGCTCATCCGTACAGCCCACAACAACGCCGTTAAGCAGAATGTCCGCCACATTGTCCCCTGTGTGTACAAACCTTCCGAAGGAGGGTGCAAAAAGAACAGCGGCTGCTATCACGCAGAACGCCGTTAAAATAAATGTTGCCTGTACTCTTCTGTAATATTTCGTAATACTTTCCATGAATTCCGCTTTTCTTCCCGAAACCTTATATCCTTATTTTTTCGTAATTGATCCGTTCCTTCACAGCTGCCGGACGGTTACTTGTTTTTTTTCTTTGCAACACTGTAGCCGAACTTTCCCACTTCTTTTCCGAGCGCGTAATAACGGCCGTGGGAATAGCAGATGGGAGACGACTTATCCAGATGGAACCGGTTATTCTTATCCATATACGCTTCATCCACGCTTACGGAAACCACCTCCGCCACAAACATGGTATGGCTTCCCAGCGGAAGCGTCTGCCTGACACGGCATTCCAGGCTCACCGGGCTTTCCTGAATCAAAGGGGCCTTTACTACATGCCCCGGTACCGGAGTCAGACGGGCCTCTTTCCATTTATCCGTATCCCTGCCGCTTCTGACCCCGCAGAAATCTGCGGCCCAGGCCAGCTTCTCCGTGGTCAGGTTGATTACAAATTCGCCTGTTTCCATTATAAAAGCATAGGAATGCCTCTCAGGACGCACCGATATGGAAACCATGGGCGGATTGGTACATACGGTGCCTGCCCATGCGACGGTAAGTATGTTGCTGTTTCCTTTTTTGTCCGCACAGCTGACCATAACTGCCGGCAGGGGATAAAGCATGTTTCCCGGCTTCCATTCCTGTTTTCCCATGTATCCTGAGGCTCCTTCCTGATGCTTCCTGATTATGCCATAAACGGCCAAATTTTTCTCTCTTACATTCCAAGTATTCCCAGAATCTGTAAAATAAACAGCGCCACATTAGCCAGGGTTGCCGCCAGCGTAACGATAAGCAACGGCTTCAGTCCCTTGTTGGACTCCTTCAGCTCTTCCGTCTGCTTCTTCACTTCCTCCACAACCACTGCCTGGACATTCCGGTATACCTTTACATTTTCCTTATGGTTAAAATCATCGGCCTGCTTCTGCATTTCCCGCAGGCTCTCTGTCTGTCCGGCCACCAGCTCACGGATTTCCTCCACTCGTTCGGCCGTTTCAATATTTCTGTTATTCACTTCCTGGATTTTGGAAAGGCTCTCCTGTGTCAGCTCACGGATTCTGTCCAGGCTCTCCTCCGTAATCCCTTCCAGCTGCTGCAGGCTTACCTCTGCAAGATGGGACAGCTTCTCCACTCCGTCTGTTGTAAGTCTGCCAAGGCCTTCTTCTCCCGCCGACGATACCCTCGCTATGCCGGAGGTACCGTCCTCAGCCATCTGCTTCAGGCTGTCCGTCCCGCTCTCGGATAACTGACGCAGGCTGCTTGTTCCATGTTCCGCCAGCTGCTTCAGGCTGTTGGTCCCGTCAGCAGAATATCTGCGCAGCCCTGCCGCACATTCCTCCGCCAGCTTCTGGACTCCATGAAGGCTTTCTTCCGCCAGCTTCTGCATTCCCGCCGCGCTTTCCTCCGTCAGCTTCTGGATTCCGGCAGTGCTTTTATCCGTGTAGCGCTGAATCACATCCAGCGTTTCCACATTCTTCATATTGGATTTTCTCATTTCCTGAAGATATCCGTCATACTCCACCAGCTGGTTCCTGAGGCGCTTCGCCTCCTGCGCATCCGGCGTCATGGAGCCCGCCTGGCCCATCCGGTAAGCCGAATCATCTCTGTAATTGTCCATCTGAAAAATCCTCCCGTGTAAACTGTCCGGCGACAGCGCTCTCCGGCCGCAAATCATCCGTTCCTTCACCCTGTTCCGAAACTCTGACTGTATTCTGTTATATATAACCCATGCCCTCACGCCGCAGGTCCACCCTGTCCGCCGCAGGGGCATGCAGTTTCATTCCGCCAAAAGCCGGTATCTGCAAAAGCAGACATAATCCCGCTATTTTCCCCATTTTAGCATCATTCCCCTGATTTTACAACCGCTTATTCTCCCGCCTTCTCACTGCCCGCCCGGCTTTTTTGTGTATTATGCACTATTTTCAATGATGTACATTTTAATTTTTATTATAATTCACTATACATTTACATCTTGTTCATAATTTATTCATAATTCATTGCTATACTTAGTTCATAAGTTCAAGGGAAACAAACAGTAACATTCACTTAGCAAACATAGATAAATTTTTTCATAATAGCCCCGGCGCCTATGGTGTCGGGGCACTCCTCACTTTTGCCCACTATGAGCCGGGCGGAATAAAAAGGATAAGGCTGCAGGGAAAGCTCGCTTTTCCCTGCAGCCTTATCCTTTTTATTCCATGAGGCGACAGCCTCAAGCCCTGGTACGCGCAGCGTATCAGGGCTTGCCCCGGCGGACTGCACATCCCCAGTCCCTCTTCTCCCGCCTTCCAATCCCCTTAACTGAAAGCCATACACTCCCGTCTGCTAATCATCCCTCTCCCCGCTAAGACTAAGTATCTCTTCATTCAGCGACAGCATCCTCGCATCCAAATCCGACACCATCCTTGCGCATTCCACAAGCTCCGTCTTAATATGTTGGGGGGCATTTCCTTCAAATTTATAATTAATTTTATGTTCCAGGCTGGCCCAGAAATCCATGGCTACCGTCCTGATCTGGATTTCCACCTTTACCTCCACAATCCGGTCCGACAGGAATACCGGCACCGTCACCAGCATGTGATAGCTCTTGTAGCCGCTGGCCTTGGGATGCTTGATGTAGTCCTTGACAGAAATCACCTTGATATCATTCTGGTTCCCTATCATGTCAGCAATACGGTAAATATCAGACGTAAAAGAGCAGATCACGCGTATTCCTGCAATATCGTTGATGTACTTTACCATATTCTCTATTGTGGATTCGTAACCGTACCTCTTCAGCTTCTTTACTATGCTTTCCGAGGTCTTCATACGGGACTTGATATGCTCTATCGGATTATAGCGATGCACATGCTGAAATTCATCATTCAGGATTTCCAGCTTCGTATTTATCTGCTTCAGTGCCGCACTATAAACCAGGGTGACTTCCTGCCAGCTGTCCACCTGGTTCTCATTATCTACTACATATTCCACTTGCTTCATCAATTTCATCCTCAATTTAACTTTTTTACGATGTTATTATACCATAGATTTGCAGTGAACATGGAAAGTTTACAAAAAATTAATAAAAACCGTATTCTATTGCCTTTCCCTTTTCTTTCCGCTAAACTATGATTATTCTCAGACGCACAAAAATAATACAGATTATGAGGTGATTCTTATGTTCCGTTTATGGGCAAAAATATTTAAGGATAACAGAATGCTACGCGATACGGTGATTTGTGATGATTCATCGGAAACAAGAACGCATAAGGTATTCAATGCTCTGGACGAAATCTGCTATCAGTTCGACCTTGGCAAGCCCATGTGGCTTGATGCTACGATACATGATTTCAAAAAACACAGCAAGGCCCGATTTACCCCGGATAATTTTGTTGAACAGATCGATTTTGATTTTCTGGAGATTCAGGTAATCGAAGAAGACTGAGCTTTATTATTGTGAGCGAACATTATTTATTGCTTTTTGAGCCTGCGATATAATGCATGCAGCCAGGGATTGCATTACCGCTGATGCCTGCCCTTCTTACGAAGAGCAGCCTGTTTGTCTTTCAGCAGGGCATGCCGGCAGTCAGCACCGGCCTTCAGATATACACGAAAATATATTTGTATATTTTCATTGACACTCCAAATAATATGTTGTAGTATCATAATATGTAAGACGTAGTTATTAAAACTACATGTTGTATTTTGTCATGATTGCTAGAACAGGAGGCATTATTATGAGTGTTACAATAAGAGAACCCGGGAGTGCAATAACCCATTTCATTGGAATGATGATGGCTATCATCGCTTCCACTCCACTGTTGATAAAGGCTGTGTTATCCAATCAGCCAGTTGTTTTCATTGCAATGATCGTTTTCATCGCAAGTATGATTCTGCTGTACGGCGCCAGCGCCACTTACCATTCCATCAATGTGGGAGGACGAATTCTTCGGGTATTCCGCAAGATTGATCATATGATGATTTTCGTCCTGATAGCAGGCTCCTATACCCCCATTTGCCTGGTAGTCCTTGGCGGCAAGCTGGGATATACGCTTCTGGCCGTTGTCTGGGGCGTTGCCATCTTCGGAATGACTATTAAAGCGGTATGGATTACCTGCCCCAAATGGTTTTCTTCCGTAGTCTACATCGCCATGGGCTGGATTTGCCTGGCAGTGTTCGGCCAGCTGTGGGATACGCTTCCCCGGGCCGCCTTCCTCTGGCTTCTGGCAGGAGGGCTGATATATACAGTAGGCGGTATCATTTATGCGCTGAAGCTTCCTATTTTTAACAACAAACATAAATATTTCGGATCTCATGAAATTTTCCATCTGTTTGTAATGGGCGGAAGCATCTGCCATTTCATCTTTATGTTTAAATATGTGGCATAGTTTTAAATGGAATATACGCGAAGAGCTTTATTTTAAGGCCGCGCTCACAGAACTAAAAATGCTTCAGGACCAAGCCGTCTGCTTAGCCCTGAAGCATTTTTTATAATAGCTTCTTAATTATAATCCTTCTTTCAGTCAGCCATTTATTATTCTTCCGGGCTCACTGCTTTAAATGTTACATATGCAGTGAACAGATCCGCAATAATAGCAATCCGGAAGGTTCCGCCGCAGGCCTCTGTAAAGCTCCGGGCAATGGACAGGCCCAGCCCGCTTCCGCCGTCCGTACGGCTGCTGTCGCCGCGGGTAAAACGCGCGGTATAATCAATACTTCCGTCCAGCTCATCCGCTGATGTATTGGTGACGCTGGCCGTCAGCATGCCGTCCTCTCTTTTCAGGGCAATGTATACCCGTGACCCGTCCAGGGAATATTTCAGGGCATTCTGAATCAGGTTCTGGAATACCCGGTACAGCCGCTGGCCGTCAGCCCTTATAAACTCCTCTTCCTCCGGAATCTGCGCCCTGACAGTAACACAGGAGCTGTGTATCTCTTCCTCCATATCCGCCATCGTCTGTCTGAGCAGCTTTGCAAAATCAATGGTTTCCAGCTTTACGGGCAGCTCCCCGGATGCCGCCTTGCTTACCTCAAATACATCCTGCACCATGGTTTTCAGGCGCTGGGATTTACTTTCCAGAATGGAAATATAGTCCTTTACATGGTCCGGCAGCCCCTCTTCCTCCTTCAGCAGCTCCACATAGCTGATAATGGAAGTCAGCGGCGTCTTTATATCATGGGAAACGTTGGCAATCAGCTCCACCTTCATCCGCTCGCTCTGCAGCTGTTCTTTGATGGCCTCCTTCATTCCGCCCTGTATTTCATTCAGATTGGTTACCGCATCGTGGAGATCGGAATCCTCCGGAAGGTACAGGGGCGCTTCCATATCGCCTTCCCTGACCGCACTGATCTGATCCACCAGATCCCCCATATCCTGCGCTTCCCTGCTCAATTGCATCAGATACCTGATTTCAGCGGCTGACACACCCACAATGCCAATGACCGCCACTACAGTCAGCGCCGCCCAATAGGAATATTCCCCGCGTACCCACGCAACTATGATAACCAGCAGGATAATAATTACAAATGCGGACAAGAGCATTATTTTACGGTAACGCCTGAGCATGCGCTGCTGGAACGGGTACTGCAGCTGTTTTACCGCCAGGCTGTGCCGGATACGTCCGCAGAGGCTGTTGTTCCAGACATGCCTGTTATAACAGGCATCATTAAGTGCCAGCCAGAGCATCCAGAATACCACCAGCTCCAGCGGAATAATGCGTTTCAGGGCATATTCATAATAAATGTCGGGATTCAGGCCGCCGTAATATACATTATTAATCATAGGGATGAACTGATACACCAGAAAGCCTGCGGGAATCAGAAAAATCAGGACCTTTACCTCGTACCACAGCTTTCCTGTAAAAAATGCCAGCTTTCTGTCCGCCTGCCTTTTTTCCTTCCTGAAAATCCTGCTCACAAGCAGGAAAATTGCAGCAGCAGCCAGTGTAAAACAAAAGCTGCCCATCTCATCCCTTGTTTCCTGCATATCCTGTACAATCTGGTACAGCCGGTTTCCGCCGTCATAATAGCCATAGCCATCTCCATAAAAGGCAACCGTATAAAGCTGTGGATCATCAATAGCGGCTATTGTAATCCTGGCCTTACCATATTTTTCATCCACGGGGAAATTCTTATAGCCGGGCACAAACCAGCCGCCGTCATTACGGTATTGGCCGTCCCCGTAAATGTTCAAATCCTTTCCGTTCTTCTTTATAGTGACCTTCTCTCCGTCAAAATAAAGGAGGAAATTGTATCCGTCCGGCAGTTCGCCTTTTTCCCCATCCAGCGCCATGCCGTCTGCATTGCTGTAGAGGATTTCATCATCATACACAATCGTATACAGGAGGTTCTTGCATTCCTTCAGCATTTCATGGGCTTCGTCCGCCGCCGCTTTGTTATCCGCCGGCTGTCCCTCCTGTGGCTCACCAGCTTCTCCCGCCTCCGGCTGCAGTTCATTCGTACTCTCTTCCACAGCTGACTCCGCTGCCTGCCGTTCATCCGCCCTTTCCTCAGCAACGGCTACTGCAGCTTCAGAGTCCTCAGCTTCCGAAACTGAAGTTCCTGAGGTTGTAGCAACTGATGTAGAATCACCGGGCGCAACATCTGAGGTTACAGTAATATGCGTAATGGAAGACGAGTCACTGCTTCCCAGGCTCCCCTGTACACCGAAGACCGCTACATTTCCATAGCCAAAGACCTCCGTCCCCATGCTCCTGCTGTAGGATATCGCCCTTGTCTGCTGTTTCTCTGTCCAGGAAAAACTGACGCTTCCTCCGGAGGCCATGGCGAGGAAGTCCTGCAGATAGCCTTCCATATAAAATTGGAAGGCGGATGTATTCTGATAATCCGCCTGCAGGGCATCCGGGATATCCTGACCCAGTTTTCCGCCGGCAGCTGCAGCCGTCAGCCGGAAAATATCAACCAGAAGCAGAGTCATTCCCAGAAAAAAGGCCATTGCTCCTATCCATCTTTTACTTCTTTTCCATTTTGTATCCAATTCCCCATACCACCTTTAAATATTCTGGCTCCTTCGGATTCAGCTCTATCTTTTCACGGATACGCCTGATATGTACCATTACCGTATTTTCCGGGGCATAGGCTTCTTCCTCCCATACACGCCGGTAGATTTCTTCCGCGGGAAATACCCTGCCCAGATTCCGCATCAGCAGCTCCATGATTTTTGTTTCCGTAGCCGTAAGCTTTACCGGTTCCCCGTCCGCATAAAGAACCCGTTCATTTGTCCGGAAGCAGAGACGGCCGTTGGTCAGTTCCTCCGTCTGCTCTGAAGCGTGGATATCGCCCAGCCGGGTGTAGCGGCGCAGATGGCTTTTTACCCTGGCTGCCAGCTCCTGCGGATTATAGGGCTTGGTCACATAATCGTCGGCTCCCATGGATAATCCCAGAACCTTGTCGGAATCCTCGCTTTTGGCGCTGAGCACAATGATGGGAAGATTCCTTTTCTCCCGGATTTTCATTACCGCTGACAGGCCGTCCAGCCGGGGCATCATCACATCCATGATGAGCAGCTGCACCTGATTTGAAGCCAACATATCAAGCGCTTCCAGGCCGTCGTAGGCGCGCAGCACCACGTAGCCTTCCTTTTCCAGCAGAATGGCTATGGCTTTTACGATTTCCCGGTCATCATCTACTACCAGTATACATTCATTCATTTCAGGACAGTTCCTCCTTTGAGCTTGGTTTTAGTGTAAACCGGATGTCTTACAAACATGTGGGGGGGATTCTTACAAAAATCTTAACAATCTGGGGGGGTGTGAGTTCCGTCGTCTCTGCGGCGCTGTGTATGGCAGGCCCGGCAGGGGCAGGGGGTGGAGCCGGGCACGCTCTCGCTCGGTTAAAAACGCAGCGGTGCTAACGCCGCAAAATACGCGGCGTAAGAACCGGCGTTTTTAGACGACCCGGTTCCACCCCCTGCCCCTGCCGGGCCTGCCATACACAGCGCCGCAGAGACGACGGAACCGGTAGGTTGTGAAGGGTTTTTGCAGGAACGTTGTGTTGAAAAGGCAGCAAAGAGGTGTGAAGGGGTTGGTTTCTTTGTGGTTTGATTTTTTACTAATGGGGATTGTGGTGTGGGGTTGGTTTTAGTTTACTACAGAATGCCGGGGTTCACAATTGGAAAAAAGAAACTGTGCTGTGAGGGTGCTTGGGGTGGGGAGGCGCGCGGTGTCAGGCGTACAAAAAGAACGGTTTGCAGCTGTTGTTTGGGGAATGCTGCAAACCGTTCTGAGGTGATGCTTTTGTATTAAAAAGCTTTTTGTATTTTATCAGTCTTCGTAGCCGTTGGGATTCTGGGACTGCCATTTCCAGGAGTCGGCACACATTTCTTTGATGCCGTATTCCGCTTTCCAGCCGAGCTCTTTTTCTGCTTTGGAAGCGTCAGAGTAGCAGGTGGCGATATCGCCGGGGCGGCGGTCTCTGATTACGTAAGGGATTTTAACGCCGGTTGCTTCTTCGAAGTTCTTTACGATATCGAGAACGCTGTAGCCTTTGCCGGTGCCCAGGTTGTAGATGTTGAGGCCGGATTTGTCTTCGATTTTCTTAAGGGCCTTTACGTGTCCCCTGGCCAGGTCTACTACGTGGATATAATCTCTGACGCCGGTTCCGTCGGGGGTGTCGTAGTCGTCGCCGAATACGTTAAGCTCTTTCAGCTTGCCTACGGCAACCTGGGTGATGTAGGGCATCAGGTTATTGGGGATGCCGTTGGGGTTCTCGCCGATGGTTCCGCTCTTATGGGCACCGATGGGATTGAAATAGCGTAAGAGAACTACATTCCATTCATTATCGGCTTTCTGGATGTCGGAAAGAATCTGCTCCAGCATGGATTTCGTCCAGCCGTAAGGGTTGGTGCACTGTCCCTTGGGGCATTCCTCGGTAATCGGGATAAATGCAGGGTCTCCATAAACGGTTGCGGAGGATGAGAAGATAATGTTCTTCACGTTGTGCTTACGCATAACGTCTACCAGCGTCAGGGTTCCTGCGATATTGTTTTCATAGTACTCCCACGGCTTGGCAACAGATTCGCCCACTGCCTTCAGCCCTGCGAAATGGATACAGGAATCAATTGTTTCTTTTTCAAAGATTTCGTTCAGGGCATCCCTGTCAAGAATGTCCGCCTTATAAAAGGGAACGTGCTTTCCTGTGATCGCCTCTACACGCTGTAAAGATTTCTCGCTGGAATTGCTGAGGTTATCCAGAACGACTACGTCATAGCCCGCGTTCTGCAGTTCCACTACTGTATGGCTGCCGATATATCCGGCACCGCCTGTTACTAAAATTGCCATGGTTTCCTCCTATCCGCCGTATGAACGGCTAAAGCCAATGATTCGCAACAGTCCAGAAAACAAAACTGTTACAATAATTTACCATAAAACATCAGGATATACGCCGTCTGCTTTCAGTTTGGCAATGGATTCCATAACGAAAGGCTTATCTTCCTTATAGGTTACGCCGAACCATTTATCCTTAGAGGAGAGCACTTCTACGGTTGCCTTGCCCTGCTGCAGCAGCTTATCCACTTCGATGGGAAGGAAGCATTCCGATTTCAGAGGGTTCTTCGGAACCTCATTCTCAAAGAAGCTGTTTACCGCACTTTCCAGTTCATCCAGGATGCTTGCGGAAAAGCCCCACATATTCATGGATACGGGTGTGTCAAGCGGAAGCGGTACATAGGTTGCTCCGTCATCCTCCGTATAAGCGGCCCCGTCCGCCGTCTTTACAATCTTGGTACGTTCTGCAATGGTCTTCAGGAATCCGTTTTCATCGGTGACACAGCAGCCTCTTGCCACGGAACCATTCTCAGTCAGGGTATTGCCCAGTTCATAGCCTACCATCGCATAGCGGTATTTCTCATCGTCCTGATGGGTTGTCAGGAAATCGTACAAGGTCTGGAAAGCGCTTCTTCCATAATAATCATCTGCATTGATTACTGCGAAGGGGCCGTTTACCACGCCCTTGCAGCACAGAATCGCATGTGCTGTTCCCCAGGGCTTTACTCTGCCCTCCGGAATCTGGAATCCTTCAGGAACCTTGTCCAGCTCCTGGAATACATATTCCACATCGATATGCTTGCTGACTATGTCACCCACGCACTCCCGGAAATCTTTTTCGTTTTCCTTCTTAATGATGAAAACTACCTTCTGAAATCCTGCCCTGACAGCATCATACATGGAAAAGTCAATAATCTTGTGACCCTTATCGTCTACAGGGTCAATCTGCTTCAGTCCGCCGTAGCGGCTTCCCATTCCTGCTGCCAGAATTACCAATACCGGTTTATCCATATTCTGCTCCCCTTCTGCGTGCTTTAACACGCTGAAAAAAGGGTCTGTGAAGCTTGCATCCATCCTGTGAAGTTGTTGGATTGTTTCTGTAAAGTCTGCAGGCCTGCTTCACTTTACCCTTTCATTTTATACGGGAACCAATATATACCGCAACTCTTATTTGTTAGGAAGAGCTGTCAAAATGTTAACATGGTTCCCTTAAGTTTTTATTACCCTGCCGGAAGGTTTTCTCCGGCCGCTATCGTTATTATAGCATAAGCACAGATGGGAATCAAATTGCCAAAAATGCCTTTTTTTGTCACGTTTAGTTTTGGGTTACTGTTTTTTCCCTTTACAGTTCCTGCCGGAATCCATCCCAAACCGCCTCCGGCGCTGGGTTGGGGGCACTCCTGGAGCACTTTCTTACGGCTGCGGCGTAAAGGCGCGGATTTGCCTGAATGGTAATGAAGCTCTGCTGATTTACCGGTCCTGGCTCATCCCGTTACAAGGTGTTTTATAACCGGTATTTTTTCCAGAAGGAGGGTGAGGAGAAAGGCGGGTATTATCAGGGCAACTGTTTTCAGCAGGTTGGTTCCTATGTTAAAACCGGAAAAAAGCAGGGCCATATAGGGAACCAGCATCCATCCGAATATCCAGTGCAGGTAATAGATACCGAGTGTCCTGCTTGCCACCGCGGTAACGGCGGCATTTATGGCCCGGTTTCTTATTTTCAGGCCGCGGCAGGCGAGGAAAATGCCTGCGGCAAGAAGAACCACCGGAAGGTGGCGGTAGCCCTGGACAAGAAGGATGCCGTCCCAGGCCGGATTTTTGCTGGTGTACCATTTTACGCCCCACATACCCAAAAGTCCTGCAGCGGACAGAAGAAGTCCGAGAAGACGCTGTGCGGTAAGGCTGTTTTTAAAGGTGCCCGCTGTGTGGAGCCAGGCGCCGAACAGGAAAAAGCCGAGCATATTCGCATAGGTGCCGAAGGGATTGAGTATTTCCAGTCCTTCCAGGGAATATACGCCGATCAGGCCCTTGGCGCAGAGTGCATCCAAAAGCATCTGCAGGCCGGTCAGGCCGTTGGTCATCAGGATGCCGAAAGCGGCAAAAAAGAGTATGATTTTTCTTCCTGCCTGATGATCCCAGGCGATGCGGAACAGGGGGAATACAAGATAAACCGCCAGCAGGGCTTCAATAAACCACAGATGGCCCGTTCCGATACCGTCCAGGCTGCCAAAGGTGAAAAGATAGGTAAGAATCTGGTTCCTGCCAAAGCCCAGCGGAGAAATTTGGCAGAGCGGGCCGACGGTAAAGAGATAGATAAGCCTCCAGGCAACAAGTACAATATAAATCAGGATTGTTTTCCGGATGTGTTTTTCCAGCTTCAGCGGCCTGGTGAAAAGCAGCGCCCCGTTTACCATAAAAAACATGGGGACGCCAGACCAGCAGGCTACCATGAGGATATTGGCGGGCACAGTCTCCGAAAGCAGGACGAAATGGCAGAAAACCACCAGGAAAATTGAAATTACTTTGATGATATCCAGATACTGGATTCTCTTTTGCATGGCTTGCTCCTTTTATTCTGTAAGCTTTATCTGCAGCAGGGAAAGCGGGCCGCAGTTTTGCCCCGGGTGCGCTGCGGCTTCTTTTTAAAGGGGCAGAGTACCCGGGCTGCGGTGCTGTAATCAATTGTATGATACATTCTCGGGAAAAGCAACCTTCCGGCAATTTTTACCGGGCTGTATTATGGCATAACAAAAGGACCGGCACAAGCCGTTTCCCAGGTGGTACGGACTGGTGCTGATCCTTATTTTTCATGTTATATTGCTTACTCTGTCAGGTGAGCCGGTTCTGTCCGGTCATTCCACCTTCTTGAATTTATCCGCTCCCTGGCCACAAATCGGGCACTTAAAATCTGCGGGAAGCTCTTCTCCTTCGTATACATAACCGCATACCTGGCATATCCATTTTCCGGTTTTCTTTGCATCACCGGATGGTCGGGGGCTTTCTTCCGCCGCACCGTCCGCCTCGGGAAGGTAGGTCGGCGCATTCTTCGGGGCTTTTCCCCTTATTACCTTATGATAATAAGCGTAAGTCATCGCCGCGCTGTCATTTCCATAGCTTTCCGCTTCCACCACTTCTCCCAGGAAAACAGTATGGGTCTGGGTTTCCATCGTATCAATGACACGGCAAACCACATAGCCGCAGGAATCCTTGATTACAGGAAGCCCGGCCGCCATTTCATAATCCACATTACTGAATTTATCCGTATCCCGGCAGCTGTGGAAACCAAAGGTTCCGATAATGGCGGGGTCGGATTTTTCTGAAAGTATGGAAAATGCGAATTTCCCGGTCTTATCGATACAGGAATTGGTATAGTTATCATGGTTTACGCTAACCGCAATGGTAGCCGGATCCGATGTAATCTGCATAATGCTGTTGGTAATGCATCCTACCGGACGGTTACCATCCATTGAAGTTGTAACATAAACACCGTAGGACATGTCTCTGAAAATCATTGTATTCATCTTTTCACTCCCGTCTGTGCACTGAAGCACTCATGTACTGTTGTTACCGATACCGGCTTTTTCAGGCTCAGGTCATTGCCGCGCCGTCTACCGGAATTATGGCTCCTGTAATATAGGAGGCCATATCGCTTGCCAGGAAAAGGAACGCGTTGGCTATATCCTCCGCCTCTCCCAGCCTTCCCAGCGGAATCGTCCTTACTATCGGCTCTATCACTTCCTGAGGAACCGCTTCCATCATATCCGTACGGGTAACGCCGGGCGCTACCGCATTGACACGGATATGATCCCTGCCAAGCTCTCTCGCCAGAGATTTGGTCAGACCGTTCAGCGCAAATTTGGATGCCGGGTAGCCCGAACCGGCCGGCTGTCCGTAAAAGCTCACCATGGAGCTGGTATTTAATATCACACCGCCGCCATGCTCCCTCATAATTGCTGCCGCCGCCTTGGAGCAGCGGAATACGGAATTGACATTCAGATCCATAATCCTGTCAAAATCCTCCGGGTTATAATCATATAAGCTGTCTCTCGCAGATATTCCTGCATTGTTTACCATAATATCGATTTTGCCGTATTTTTTCTTAACGGAATCCAGCGCCCGGGCTACTTCTTCGTAGCTTCCCAGATCCGGAGCCATGCCGGTAACCTGCCAGTCCGGATTATCCTGGCGAAGCCTCTCAAGCGCCCTGTCCACGGTTTCCTGTCTTGAGCCCCAAAGGACTACGGAGGCCCCGTTTTCCAGAAACTTTTTCACTATAGCATAACCGATTCCTCTTGTTCCCCCGGTTACTACTGCAACCTTACCTTTCAACATAGTGCTTACCCCCATTTTATTATTTTTTTAAAAATAATAATCATTACTGATTTTATCATACCATAATCTGCCTGGTTGTCAAGCATCTTCCTGCATTCTCCGGCCATATTTATTTATAAAAAAACCGTCTGATAAAAGCTTTCCCGCATCCTTCGGAAAACATACTTTTATCGGACGGTCTTACTGCTTCTTTTGTGGGTTTTACAGCGCTATGGGCTTTACAGTGTTACAAGCTCTACAGCGTTATGGGCTTTACAGTGTTACGGGCTTTCCGGCTTTGGGCTTCACCACTTTGATTTCCGGATGCCTTTCATCCATGGCCTTTTTAAACGGCCGGGTATCTACCTCCTCGGATACGGGCGGGAACGCGTCGTCGAAATGGTCCAGCAGAATACGCGCCGGCTTCAGGCGTTCCACAATTTCCATGGCTGCTTCCGCCATATTTTCCTTCCCCTGATAGGGAAGTATGAGAAGATCCGCATTTTCCGGATAAACTGTGTCCGGATCCAGCTCCATGCTCCCAAGAAGTAAAATGCGTTTCCCCTCCGCCTCTATCTGGTAGGCTGCCGTTTCGCCCTTTTCCGGGAATCTGGGATGCGCCCAGGCCAGAAACAGTGCATTGCGGAAATATCGGAGCAGCCTCGGGTTTAACAGCTTCCTGAAAACCGTTTTCGCACAAAATGACGTATGCTTTCCCTTCAGAACCGTTATCCTCATATTCCCCTGACGCCAGCTGTATCCCGGTTCCACTTCCACCAGGCAGCCTGTGTCTTCCACCCATCCTTCCAGGGTATTCATCACAGCCCGGGTGGCAAAAACCGTGGCATCGGCCTGTTCCAGGATTTCCGGTATGAAAAAAAGATGATCCACATGTCCATGCGTGATGCAGATATCCGTTTCCTGCACAAAATCCTCCAGATTGTTCGGGTTGCTTGCTCCGGCCAGTTCCACAAAGGGATCGAACAGAAGCCGCTCTCCCTCCGACTCCAGCAAAATGGAAGCTGTTCCATACCAGGTAATTTTCATCCTTTGTCGTCTCCTTCTTCAGGCCCTTCATATCAGGCCAGGCTGTGTTTATTATAACGTAGTCAGGGAAAAAACTCTACCCGTTCTTTTTCTGCCGCGCTTTTATTTCGCCTTCTTTTTCACCCTCCTTCTTTTTCATCCTCCTTCCTTTTCCCTGTGTCTGTATCCAGAATCTGTCTGAATTCCGCAAGCAGGGGATCTCCGCTAAAATATTCCTGTCCGTACTCCAGATTAAAATCATAATCAAAACCAGCCGGGTTGCAGCCCTGGTTGTGCTGCATAATGGTTTCCGCCTTATCCAGGGCTTTTACCAGGCGTGCCTCTTTGCTGACTGCTTCATTATATTCCTTCCACAGATCCATATATTCTTTTTCCAGCTGCGGAGGGAGGAGCGAAAACAGCCCGGATGCTCCTCTTTCCTCCGCCAGATATTTTTCCCCGGGATCAGGACGCAGCGCGGCGGAGATGTCGCCTTCCCTGATTTCCCCAATATCATGAAGCAATGCCATTTTTATCACTTTCAGGCTGTCCAGCCGGGGATATTCCTCCAGGATGACCATAGCCAGAAGGGCAAGCCTCCAGGAATGCTCTGCCGTGCTCTCCTGTTTTCCTTCGCTGGTCCAGGCGGTACGGAGTACATTTTTAAGCTGCTCCGCTTCATTTATAAATTGTAAATAATTTTTTAATCTTTCCATTTTTTTCTCCTGTTTTTCTCCGTCTTTCTGCCATCGCCCGGGCCGCCGGAATTTATATCAGGGAGTGACCCTGTGGATATCCCTTGGGAACAGGGATGCCTGGCGGATATTGTCCAGCTCCAGCAGGCGGGCCGTAAATCGTTCCAGGCCCAGGCCCAATCCGCCGTGAGGAGGCATTCCGGCCCTGTGTATCCAAAGATAGCTTTCAAAGAGCGACGGATCCATTCCCATGCGCTTCATTTTTTCCAGCTGGACGGAATATTCATGGATGCGCTGTCCGCCGGTCGTTACCTCCAGTCCCCGGAACAGGAGGTCAAAGCTCAGTGTTACCGCCGGGTTTCCTTCGTCCTCACAGGCATAAAAGGGACGCTTGGCAGTCGGGTAATGGGTAACGAATACAAAATCACTGCCGGTTTCCTTCTTTATGAGCCGGGACAACAGTTTTTCTTCCTCCGGTTCAAAATCATCCTTTTCACTGGCCGGACGGCTATAAGCTTTGGCAACCCATTGTTTGGCCTCATGAAAACGAATGGACGGGATTTCCCCTGTTTCCAGCAGTTGCTCCGGCAGCCGTACCTTCAGCAGGGCAAGCTCCGGCGCGTATTTTTCCCGGAGAAACTGCAGTGCGCTACCAAGCATGGCCGCTTCCATCCGGCAGATATCTGTAAAACTGTCAATATAGCCCATTTCAAAGTCCACGCTTGTATACTCGTTCAGGTGTCTTGCGGTATCATGCTTCTCCGCGCGGAATACCGGGGCGATTTCAAAAACTCTTTCATATACGCCAACCATCATCTGCTTATAGAACTGCGGGCTTTGCGCCAGATAGGCGTCCTTGCCGAAATAGTCCAGATGAAAAATATTGGCGCCGCCCTCCGCCCCCTGATATACGATTTTCGGTGTATGGATTTCGGTAAACTGTTCCTGTTCAAGAAAATTACGAAAGCCTCTGCACAGCCCTTCCTGAATTTTAAAAACTGCTCGCTGCTTTTCATTTCTCAGAGTGAGCGGCCGATAGTCCAGTATGGTTTCCAGGGATGCATCGATTTCTTTCCCATGAATGACCACCGGCATTTCCGCCTCTGGGGAAGAAAGGACTTTTATTTCCGTCAGATGAAGCTCCCAGCCTGTGCGGGAACGAGGCTCCTCCGTCACAGTGGCTTCGGCCCGGATACAGGCTTCTTCCTTAAGCAGGCCTTCTATGTGGCACTTTTCAGGTTCCAGGATACACTGGATGAGGCTGTCCGCAGTGCGCAGGATGAGGAACGAAAATCCGCTCATTTTCCGGATTCTGTGAACACTGCCATGCAGAACCGCCTGCTTGTTCAGGCTGGCTGCAAGCTGCTCCAGGGATGGGTTGTTTATCATGGGGGATGCCTGTATTTTTTCCAAATGAATCATGATTATATTATCTCCTTATTGGTGTATGCAAAACATGGGTTACGTTTATTATTTAATCCCGCTGGCTGCGGGACAAACAGACGTGTCAGCCTCACGGCTGCCGCGCGTGTACTGATTTAAGGAGATATGAAATCCATCTGGACATCGTCTTTATGTCTCATTGTACCACATCCTTTCCATAGGGGATATCAACCAGCAGGGGTTTTCTGCGGGTTATCAGCAGCCGACCGGCCGGAAGCCGGTAATGCAAAAAAGCAGCGGATTTGAGGGCGCTTTTAAAATCACATATTCTCATTCCTGCAGGCAGGGGGAGTGTTTTTCCTGTTTCCGCTATAAGGTGCCTGTTTTTGAGTAAAATAAAAAAGCCCTCAAAGGTAAATTTCATTACCAGTGTGGACTCTTTTGATTGATAAAAAACAAAAGTTATTTATTCCACACAGGTACAACACGGAAAGCGCTTGTACCTGCGATGATTTCTACATCAGCCGATACAAACGCCGCCTATCGTCGTCCCTGTGAAGTTTGCTGTTCAGACTTTTCAGCATGGCTTGTGCCTTTCCGGTATGAAAGCTGGCCTGGCAGAATTTATGGTAAACGGATGATCTGCCGGCGAACTGATACCTGCCTGTGATTTTTGTTTATATTAGCACTGGCCGGCGGATGTGTCAACTGGGGAAGGGAAAATATTTAACGGCAGACAGGAGATTTTTTATGAGGGAAGCTTTTTATTTGCGGAAAGTCTTTATGCTGTGAATTAATTTGTGTGGTAAATTGGTATTTTTTATTGTTTGTGTAATAAGCTCATTACAGTTCAGGCACGTCTGCACATTTACTGTGCCGACCGTAAGAAAGTGATTCGGGAGTGGGAATTGCAGTGTCAGTATGTGTGAAACAGAACTTTATGTTTCTATTTCCCTTGTTCAAATAAACTTGAATTGTCCGGTTTTTTGATTAATGCTGCAGCAGTTTATTAATATATTCAATTATTTGTTGCTCTAATAAATTGTATTGCATGGGATCCACATCTTCAAAACATTGATTAAGTGCGTAAAAAGGATTGTTGGTCCACTCTATTATCCAAAAATCAGATAAGGCCGTCATCTTGTAAAATTCACCTTGGAATTCCCAGCAATAATCTGATGGAGAGAGAAGAATTTTGCTTGCTCCAAGTTCCTGGAATCTGTTTTCTACAATTTTTTTAATTTCTGGTGCTTTCATTTTTGGGGTTCCTGTTAATTGATTTGTTTGTTATTTAGTTGTTTTAAAAACGTAATAGAATTAGTATATGTTGTATCTTTTTATAGAATAAACAGTTAAGTGTGTTGGAGTATAACATAAGCAGGGATAAATTGTGAGGACTGCTATGTGCGTATCTTTATTAGAACGAGTAAAACAGGGGAAATCCAACATTATATTAATACTTATTCTATCTGCTCGGTCGCAAGACCGAGACCAACAAGGGTCTGCAAAACGCCTACTGCTGAATTATTTCAATCCACTCGGTCGCAAGACCGAGACGATTCCCCATAAGCAACAGCAGAATAATCGCAATATTTCAATCCACTCGGTCGCAAGACCGAGACAGCAAAACTAAACAACTACTAATCATTCTATCACCATTTCTCTATACATTCCACACATAAAAAACTAACCCAGCTTACTTTTATTCAATTTTAAATCCATATTCAAACAAAACATAGTCTTTCCCAGGTGCGAATCCCCCGGGGATTTCATGTGCACTTCATATTCGCACTAACTCTCATTTTCCCTATAAAGCACCTTAGCCGCTTAAGTTTCAGATCCTTACTACCCATTTCCCCCAATCTTACCTGCAAAAATTCCCAGCTATCCACACACTAGCAGAATTTTTCACCATTTGTACACACTGAATTATAAAAATACATCATTCTAAACGGTTTATAATTTCATTAATTACAAATATATTTATCTCCGCAGCCACTGCCCCATTCCACAAATACCCGCAGTAAAACCACCTCTGCAGCAGCTCTGTTCTCCCCGCCATATCTCAATAATTAGTTTCCACTGCCTGCAGCCTGTCTCCCATCAGCATTTTCAGCCTGGCCGCAAGCAAAGAGGCAATGACTTCATTGCCCTTATCAGAAGGATGAAGCCCATCATATGTAAAGTCGGCGGCTTCCGGCAGATAGGGATATTCATCCTCATCAAAACAGACCGGATATTTTGTATATTCCGGATAAGGAAGATTCCGGTAGCCGCCAGGCGTTTTTACCCGCTTAAAGCGTACCACATTTTCCGGCGTAAAACCTGAAAGATCATGCAGATTCAGCGCAGGTATCCCTTCCTCACAGCAGGTTTCATAAATGGCCTCAGCAATATCAGCCAGCCACTGCCCCTGATCCGGCAGATAGCTGCCATGGGCATTGTTCAGAGGATCCAAAATATAGACAAAATCACCCCGTTCCACAGGATTCATTACCAACAACTCTGCTTCCGGTGATTTTTCCCGGATATGGGATATTAAAAGCCCCAGGTTACCAAGAATAGTGCCTTCCTTTTTCAATCTGAAATCCTCTCGTTTCCCCAACGGTACGCCGCCATGCCAGTCGTTGGTACCAAGAAGAACCGTATACAGATCCGCTTCCGGCAGCTCTATCCTGATCCAATCGGGCGTGGAAGAACCATTCATTCCAATGTTTATAACTGACAAATTGTCAAAATATCCGCATGTCCGCGTCAGATACCCTTCCTTCACCCGGTATGCAGTTTCATCCAGATGGTCGTTTAAGTAAGTGAAGGAATCACCGATAGCGCACCATTTGATTTCTTTTTTCATATAACCCTCATTTCCCGGGCGTGAGAACGCCCTTCTTATTCTTATGATTTCAAAATACGATTTTGACTGAAACACCGGCATCATATCCCCTGCCGCTGTCCCGTTAAAACCACCTGCAAATACAAACAGATTTATTATTTACACAATTTTATTTCTCTTTCTGCTGACACTTTATCATATCCTTTCATCCACTGCCACTGTTAATTGAAATTTATTTTATAACTATTCGCAGGTCAGCACATTTACTGCACTGACCGTAAGAAAATAATTCAGAAGTACCAAAATTCATCTTCGAAGGCGCTTCAGGATGGATTATGGCAATAACTGAAAGAGTTGAACCGTTACTCTGCTCAGTTTAAAAATACAATTTAGACACAGCCTATGTACAGCTGCTTCCATTATGGTATAATAATACAAAAGAAACGTTCCTTCATTTACGCTTGAATCTCTGCTGCATTTTTTCACGCCGCCCCAAAATATTCCTGAAAAATATTCCTGAAAAACATATCCTCCACAAAAGAAAGGAAATCCAACATGCAAATCAGCAGACAGACTATGCAGCTTCAAACCGTCGAGATCCTGAAAGCGCTTTTTGCGCTGCCAGGCTTTGATTCGGTTTCCATTAAAGGAATTTCTCCCGCATCCCCCGATGATTCCCAGGCTGTTTTGTCAGCTATTGATGCTTCCTGGCATGACATACTCAGCGATGTGGATTTTAAGGTCCGGATTGCAGTCCATCCTTCACTGCGCAGCCTGGCAAAACCGCTGAGCCATACCCTTCTGTCCCTCATGGGACTGACAGATGGAATTCTCGGCCTCACCCTCCAGGGAAATGCCTGTGAAATACAGGAAGAAGCGGTGGAGACAGTACGCCTCTGCCTTGCCACCGGGTATCGTGCGGATATCATATTTGAAATTCAATGGAATGAAAATGTCCCTCCTCTGTCAGCCTGTGAAAATGCACCCTGTCCTTCCCCCTGCGACGCTTTCTGGTTCATTGCCGTGCAGGCATTGGGAAAGCTTCTGCGCAGGGATTATCTGATTGCGGATCATCTTGCCCACATGCTGATTATGGAAGGGCTGGTTCTGCAGATGGAAATGCGGGATGCGAAATACGGAACCAATATCCACAGATACGGCTATGGTGAAGTCCCGGCCTATCAAAACACCGATACGGAAGCCTTCGCATTTCTTTTTGATAAAACGGAACCCGCAGGACGCAGGACAGCAGAAAATCTCTGCCGTGCAGCGCTCACCTACAATGCGCTTACCGGCAGAGATTCTTCAAATGAGTCCAGGCGTGAAATTTTCTTTGCACTCTGGAACTGCTATTTACAGGGACTTTGACGGGGAGTCAACTCGATTCGCCGTCAAAGCTGCCCTTGTCAGCCTAATCCTCCGCCTCATCCTCCATTTCGTCTCCCATTTCTTTTTCCAGTGCATCCAGCATTTTCTGTTCCCGGTGTTTTGAATAAACACCAGTCAACGCCATAACCGTAAAAATCATAACAAACTGCACTGAGGCAAAAATGATCGTGGCCGGCACCAGCGTTCCCATAACATCTTCCCGGAAAATTTCATTATTCCGGTATCTGCCAATCACAAAAATCACAGTAAAAACAACTGTCCCCGCCAGGCCTGCCAGGAAATAATTCTTCATACAGGGCTTCAGCCAGGTGTCCCAGATTCCTTTTCTCGTGGTTCCGAAAATGGAAACAACACAGCCTGTTATAAATGCGGCCAGCTCCCATGCGTATTCCCGGACATCCCGTTCCAGAATATAACTCTGTACAATGATGGATATCAGCAGGATGAGCCACATCGCCCAGAAGGCGGCCTGCTCAGATTTTAACAGATCAATATGCTGTCTTTCATCTATTTTTTTCATCTTCGCTCTCCTCCTCCCAGAACAGGTCATCCAGCGTTTTCCCAAGTGCCCTGCATATGCTGATGCACAGCTGCAGGGATGGATTGAATTTTCCCGCCTCAATCATTCCTATGGTCTGCCTGGTCACTCCTACGGCGTCAGCCAGCTGCTCCTGGGAAAAATCTTTTTCGATACGTGCAATTTTCATTCTTTTGTTTTTCACCAGCCAGCCTCCTTTTTCCGGTGCTACTGCAGCTTCTCTTCCCCGGCGCTCTGCTCCTGTTTTCCATATATTTTGGTAAAAATAAACGGAACAAACAAAATACAATTCAAAATAAGAAGAATAAGCACATCTCTCCACGCAATCACCTGTCCGCTGATGACATCCGCGCTCCCTGCGATAACGGCAACCAGATTATTGTTCAGATAATGCATAATAACCGCAACCCAGATATTGCAGGTCTTCATCTGTGCATAGCCAAAGAATATAGCGATTCCGACACAGGTTATCAGCTGGCAGACAATGCTCTGCAGCCAGGTCTGGGGGCTGTAGAAAAACAGGTTGATAGGCAGGTGCCAGAAGCCCCAGAAAATACCCAGCAACAGAATACCTGCGCGCTTTCCGAACCGTTTCTGCAGCATCGGCTGGAAGAAGCCCCGCCATCCGTACTCCTCTCCGAAAAATGCAGTGTATACCAGGAAGAAATTAAGGGGCAGAACCAAAAGATTAAGCCATGTATAGGGACTCTTAAACATTTCAAAAAACATCCCCGGTTCGCCTTCAAATAAATAGCTTAAAAAAATCCGGAGGAAATATAATCCCAGGAAAATCAGGACATAAAGCCAGGGCCTTCTTTTCTGTCCGTCTCCCAGGCTCAGCCCGTACTTTCTTCTGACCTCCTTCTTATCCAGCCAAAGCAGAAGCCATAAAACAATGCTTCCTAAAATTATAATATACTGACTGATTAATGCTAACTGAATTTCCGGCTTAAACAGGCTGGCCACAGCGCATCCTGCCATAACTGCCGTCAAAACCAGGAAGCCGGTAAAGAACTTTATGGGCACCTTCTCTTCTTTTTTCCGGGTAAGCAGGACAGCAATCATAACGCCTGCCGCCGGATAATACATCTGGGCGTTGGGAAATGCGGAAACATCATTCCCCCTGTAAAAACTGATACCCATAAGAATTCCCATCAATACGGGCATACCAAATGCAACTGCAACAAAGATCCATAGCTGTTTTTTTTCTACAGCAGTCCATTTTGTCTGCATAAATAACTCCTCCTCTATTCATTATGTAGCGCTGCCGGAGGATGTTAAACCGGCAGCGCTTTTCCTGACCTTCCCCGGTGATTTTCAACGCTGCACTGTTATGGGAAGGTATTTCTCTTATATTGCATATGATATACTATACTGTTCTTAATGTCAATTATATTTTACATTTTATCATTTTCACTTTACATTCAAGTGAATATTACAGAGCAGACATATACGGTTCAACTGCTCCCCATAAATTGAATCTTCTTTCATTTTTTCCTGTTAACTATAACTACAGCGCGGCCTGTTTTTTTGATAAAAAGCATCCATAAAACAGTTACAAACAAATCATTCCTGACAAGTGGCACCTCCCTGTAGAATATGCACCAGCCATACACATATTCCGCACAAACCACTAAGAACTCACACTATTATACCGTTTCAGCCCTGTTTTCCACAAAAAAGCTGTAATTCCCCCGAAAGCCGTGACCACAGCGATTCCATAGATCCACATTTTCAAGGTCCCGTCACCGCTTAAGTACATTGTAGGGAAAGTCGCAACAATGCCATAGGGAAGTATCACATAAAACAGAAGCTTGTAAATTCCCCGGAAAACAACACCAGGAATTTTCATGCACAGATCGATTCCCGCCTCCTCCAGCCTGGTAATGTTAACTGTGGAAACCAGGAAAAAAGTAAGGGATCGGATAATTACCTCCATCTCATACCAGAGCACAATCATTAATGTCACCCAAACTAAATAGCCCAGGACATGCCCCGCTGACACTCTCAGCCCGCAGAGCCGGACGCCGTACCATAAAATGCACACACTCAAAGCCACCAACGGAAGCGAACCCGGATTCACCTGTTCAAAACTGAGCCGCAACAGCGGGCTTACCGGCTTGGTAAGGTACAAATCGATATCTCCATTTCTGATTTTACCTGAAATACCGTTCACTCCGAAAAAATAAACCACCATATTCACCGCATTTACCAGAGAAAAGGTTCCGATAAAAATAACCATCTCCCCCTTTCCCCACGGTCCTATGGTATCAACATTGGCATAAATTGCCTGGAACACGATCAACTGTATCACAAACAGACTTCCGTCCACGAAAAAAGGCCCCCAGAATCCCAGCCGGAACATCATCAGATGCTGGAACCGAAGTTTGATTAATTTATATTAAATTATATATGTCTTTTTGACTATCTTTTTATATCTTCCTAAATGTCCGCAAAGCCTTATTTTATCGGCTCTACGGGCATTTTGCTTTTGTGGTAAACCTCGCATATCTAGGTCTATTTTCTTATATTTTCCCTGTCAATCGTGGTTAAAATCGTGGTAAATACTTCTATGCGATTAGACGCTGAACCTCTGATTTTGCGGTATCTATGGACGCATGAGCGTACCAGTTCATTGTGATACTAATGTTTGAATGTCCCATGATATACTGTAAATCTTTTGGGTTCATGTTCTTGCTTGCCAGTCTTGTGCAGAATGTATGGCGTAGCGTATGCGGTGTGATATGTGGCAAGGGATTGTCCTTGTGGTGCTTGTTATATTTCTTTACCATACGGACAAATAAGGCGTTGTAATCAATCGCAACTTTGGGCTTGCCTTTATGATTGACAAATAAGAAATTGCTCTGTCCGTCTATCACAAATGGTTCTGCCTTTGGGCGTTTCTTCATAACTCGTTGAAATGCCTGTATTGTTTCTCTACTTAATGGCACTTGTCTTATTCCGCTTTTCGTCTTAGGCGTTTCAATATAATAGCCCTGTTCCTTGCTCTTTAGTAACTGGTGGTCGATAATTACAACTTCATTCTTGAAATCAATATCAGCTACTGTCAGTCCGCACAGTTCCGAGATACGAAGTCCAGTCTTTAACAGTATCAGCACATCATCATAATGCTTGTGATACACATTGTCTGTCTTGATAAATGAGAGTAAGGCTTGTTCCTGTTCCTCTGTCAATGCGACTTTCTCTTTGGTATCATTTTCTAGGACTTCACTTAACTTGAAATCAAAGGGATTTTTCCTTACGCAATCGTCTTGTATGGCGATATAGAATGACGCTTTTAACGAGCGTTTATGGTTGTTAATGGTATTGTAGGAAAAGCCTTTGTCTTTCATGCGTAACGCCCATTCTTTAGCGTCAGAGGGCTTGATTGTATCAATACTCCTAGCACCTAACTTGTCCTCTTTCAATAACCGCATGAGTTGTTCCCGTTGTTTCTGTGTGCTTTTCTTCACATTTGCCCTTTGTGCGTTCTGTTTGGCATAAAGTTGGCAAAGCGTCATTTTCTTGCCTGTGCTGTCGATACCGTCCTCAATATCTCGTCTTATCTGCTGTTCCAGTTCTCGAAGTGAGGGTTTTTCCCGTTTTCCCTTTGGTGTCGGGTCTGTGGGTGTCAATCTCCAAGCATACACATATTTTGTGTTTCCAAATGCGTCTACATATTTATATAAGTATTTCCCGTCTGTTCGTTGGCTCTCTCCAGTATGCAGGATACGACCTTTGTTATCCCGTCTTTTTTCTTTCATGGTGTCTGCTCCTTTCCTTGTTGGAAAGAGCCTTGATATGACTTGTGTTCATCATAACACATACAAGGCTCATTTGCATTAGATTGCGTTCAATTTGTCAATGACCTGTTCAAATTGTCGGCGTTTAATCTGTATGCGGTTGCCATTCATAATGAACCAGCCAGCGTCCTTGTTTTCCTCTGCCAATCGTCTTAACTTGTTTTCTCCGATACGGAAATACCTTGACGCTTCTTCAATGGTAAGGGTGTATTTTTCCCATACAGGAATATCGTTGTTATTCATCAGATACCCCCTTTCCCATGTTTCGTGTCATACTGGATATAGGGAATAAGGTCGGTGCGGTTTATCCTCTGTAAATGAGCGGTTAATTTACTGGAAAGGGAATTGCTGTATCTTGCCTTATCAAGCATAGTTCCCACTTTTTCCAGTCCACCTAATGCGTCATGTTCTTCCAAGAAGTAAAAACTTTTGACAGCGGAAATCACGCCACCCTCTGTGAGCCATTGCTGTGTTTCTTCAAGGGAATTTTGCTGTTTTGGTACTTGCAGTTTTAAGACTTCCACAGCCCCTAAAAAGCGTTCCCAAAACCGACAAGTTTTCCACCTGCTCTTATTACTTTCGTTTCTGTTTGGTACGACAAAGCGTAGGTTGTTTGCCAATAGCCCGAAAGCCAGTTCTCCAAGTTCCAGCGGTCTGTCATTGAATGTCATGGCAAAAGCATGAGCCTTATCATCACGCAGTTGCATTTCTGTCCGTTTCCAACTGCCGACTTCCTCAAGCGTCTTATTATGTTTTGAACAGACTTCCTTATCCTTATCATAAAAGCGATAGGACAATCCCGATTTTCCAGCACCGATATAAACAGTCTTTGCGGTGTAGAAATCATCAAACTTGCTTTCGTCAAAGTGGTAGCCCTCACTATTAGAAATAAATTCCTCTTTTTCGCATTTCTTCTTTATCTGCTCTATGGTAAAGAATGGCTTTTCGTTCTTATCATCAATGGCAATATCAAGTCTTGTGAAATGGAAGTTATCCAGTCCGTATCTTCGCTCACAGCGTCGGAACATATCACCAAAGGTATAATTCCTACTGTCGAGAATACGGAAAATATCATCACACCCTCTGCCAGTCATAACAAGATAACAGCCTAACCCTTGTGGGTTATCCTCTGTTTTTCTTGCGTCCCCCGATACATAAATATCTCCAATCTGCCAGCGTGCTTGATAGGTTTTGTATTTAATGCTTGCCGGATAGACATTGAAAATATCAGTCGGTAAACCTAAAATGTGCATGATTACATCTTCAGTGGTTGCAGTATCAAATACAATGCTGATGTAATCAATCTTAACGGATAAATTTTTGTGTGTAGTTATAGTGCATTTATCCTTTCGTACTTCCCGTTTTTTTGCGGAGTAAAAATCGTGTTTTTTCCTTTATTTATCACAGTTTCTAGGTACTATGACATGTATGCGCAGGGCGGTGTTACATATACGCCCTTTACGAACGCCTAAAGGCGTTCCCTTTCCAAAAGGAACTGTCTGTCCGAACACGTCTGGGGGACGTGCCCCGTCCAGCCAGCCCCTTTTGGAAACCACTATTTTCGGTCTGACAGTCCATGCTTATTCATGCTATCAAAGTGAAAATATATCTTCTCTATGCTTACTCAAGCGTGTGATTGACCCTAGCGTGCTTAATCACTCCATCTGATACGATAATAACGCCATTAGAATTACTTGTCAAGAAGTTTTTGTTGACTTTTGGATATATATTAAGTATGATATGCTTATAAATGCCAAGAGAAGCAACGAAAGGAGCGGTTATACTAAGTTATGGAGCATTATGAAAAGAAAATCAGTTTCTTAGGAGAAAACATACAGACCATAAGAAAACACAGAGGAATGAAACAACAGGAACTTGCGGACAAAATCGGTATCAATATGCAGAGCCTTTCCAAGATTGAACGTGGTGTGAATTATCCTACCTTTGATACATTAGAGAAGATAATGGACGTGCTGGGTGTAACGCCCAATGAATTATTGTCGGGAGAATGGAAGTATATCGACCATACCGAGCCATATATTATGGATATTATCAAACGGGAACAGGACTTCAATGTTTCCTTAGATTATCTGTCTGAAAATGAATTTTTCGATGATGAAAACGAATACAAATTTTACATGGAAACCATATTGATTAGGTACATCAGCAATTATCTTTCTAATGAGGTTGTAGAAGTGGAAGAACTTATGGAAATCAAACAGTTGATACAGCGTCAAAAAATAGAACGCATGATGAAAGTACATAAGGAAATGCGAGGTTTAGACCGATACAGAGAACAACCGAAAGAGTATAAATATCACAACCCTTATGATGACTGGATATTCCGTCAACTTGCAGATGTAGATAACAGAAAAAACATTCCTAACACTTCTCCACAAGTAGACTTTAACGAGGGAGATTATGAAGATTATCTAAAGGCGAAATGGAACAGAGGTCTTTAATTTCCTCTTGAATGGAAGATACAGCAAACAAAAAGCCCAGTAAAGAGTGCAAAGCACCACCATTGGTGGCAAGGCTCTTGACAGGGCTTTTTCTTTTCTGTGGTGGGTAATCAAGAGGAAGAAAGAAAAAGTGTGTATGTTCAATGCAGAAAATATTCAAAGGGTATGCTGATTTTTATTGTGGCGGATATATGGAACTGTTATAATATGGGTATGAAAAAAGCGACAAATTGGAATTTTTGAAAGAACAGTATTATTCATATTAAGAGGAGGCGAAATGATGAATGGACAAATGTTTCAAATTGCATCTATTGTAGCGACGAGCAAAAAAGCGTTGCAATTATCAGAACCAATTAGATTTTCTCAATTAGAATATGAGAATAAAATTGAATTTATCTTTTTACCTCAAAAGAAATTTTTAAGGACAGAAAAATATACCGCTTCTAATGTTTCATTGTGGTTTGAACAAATAAAGAAAAGTGGGATACAGGATATAAAGTTGCTATGTCCATATTCAGTAAAGGATAGACAATTTTTAGGATTTTCAAATACAACAGAAAGTTCCATTTTGTGTTTTTACAAAAGCGGAAAAGTAACATACTTTACTGCTGATTGGCAATTTGACTCTATGCAAAAAAATGGAATATTCTATATTCAGAGCATGAGTGGACTAATCCACCATCAAAAAAACCATATTTTGAGAATAACATTAACTCATTTCGAGATGTATTATTATCGATTAAAGAATTGGCTAAAAAAATTGAGTGTGAAAATTTTGCTAATATTTTTACTTCTGCTATAAACCTTTTAGATGGCTATAGCGAATATCTGGGTTCGTGGAATGATAGCCCAGCATATATGGCTCACAAAAAAGGGTTATCTGAAGAATACGAAACTCTATCTTCTGAGTTGTTAAAAAATGTAAGACTTGCTATTTTGTATGCCATAAATGAATGGTAAGATTATAAGCCTATATTTCATATGTGTAAATTAGAATTTATAAAGGAGAATATTGATGAAACTATTTTTATGTTCGCACTTTTCAAGTGTGGGAAGTCTGATAAAGGAAGAAATTGAAAATAAGAAAGTCGCATTTATTCCAACAGCTTCACTGCGTGAAGGCTACATCGGTTATGTCGGCTCGGCTCGAAAATTATTCAAAAAGTTGGGAGCAATCGTAACTGAAATTGATATTTCAACGGAGGCTTATTCAACGATACAGTCTGTTTTTGAAGAAGCAGATGTGATATATTTTACCGGCGGAAATTCTTTCTTTCTTATGGACCAGCTCCGTAAAACGGGAGCTGATGGGCTACTGAAAAAGGAATTGGCAAATGGAAAATTGATGATCGGCGAGTCGGCAGGCGCAATTATATGCGCTCCAAGCATCCAATATATCGAGCAAATGGATGAAAAGCCAGAGGACTACTCACAAGAAGATGATGCAGGGCTTGATTTGATTGATTTCTATGTTCTTCCGCATTATCTTACAGCACCATTTAAGAAAGTTACCGAGAAAATAATGACTGAGTTTTCGGATTTGAATCTATGCCCAATTAACAACCGTCAGGGAATTGTAATTGATGGTGAAGGTTCAAAGGTTATTTGCAAAGACTAATTTGAAAATTCAAGTTTGTAGAACTGTATTAAATCATAAAATCACATTGGGGGGGTGGCAATTATGCGATATAAAAAAATTGTATTGAGTATTATAGCAAGTGTGCTTTGTCTGGGACTATTAAATGGTTGTAGTTGCTATTCGCATGATTTTAACTCTAGTGAAGAAGCACAAAAATATATCTTATCCAAATTAAAGGGCAAATACAATGAAGAATTTATCATTACAGAAGTAAAGGAGTACAAAGAAGAAAAAATAGGATTAAACTGGATTAGGGCAAATGTTTCTAGTAAAGAAAATTCTTCTCAAATTGCTACTGTATATGCACGAAATACTGGATTTTTTGAGGATAGTTATCATGTTTATTACTATTCTGATGAAATAGAAGAACTTGCAACTCCTTTATTTCAAGATAAACCTTTTATAAGAAATTATCAACTTGAAGTACAAGGGCATACAACAACGACAGAATGGAATGGTAAGGAAAGTGTAGAAGAATATCTGAAAAAAAGAGAGTATGAAATAGAAACAAGTATATATCTTAATGAGGGAAAAACGGACGAGGAATATGCAGAAGAAATTTCCTATATCATGCAGGAAATTATAGAAAGTGATTTGGTTTTTAATATTTCAGTATATACAAATGATGATAACATTATTTTCTATTCTCTACCAGAACAGCACAGTCAACCAGATGTAGAAGCGATTTTAGAAAAAATGGAAGATGTTAAAAGACAACAAGAAACAAAAAAAGATTATAAGGAATGGAAAAAACAAAATCAAAATAATGAAACAAATTCTGATTGAATGTTGTAATAGGAGTGATTAGACAATGAAATTTTTTCTTTATTTTTTAACAATAGCATTTGGTATAGTATGTTTTGTAATTATGAAAAAGAAACGCTATAAAGTCATGCCACTTATCTGTTTGATTATGTTTATTTGTTTCATTGGCTTTGGAATTATTTCCTTAGTATATTCATTTGTTCCATATGGGGAGATATTTGTGATGCCATTAGGATCTATTGTCTTTGGTTTGATATCTATTTTGGTTGGAGTAAATGATTTGTATTCTTTATTGTGTTGTAGAAAAAAAGTGGACGGCGTGTATTGTGGCTACAACACATATTATGGTGGCAATGGTATTTCTACACAAGCTCCAGTATTTGAATATACATATAACGGAACATATTATCGTGAGCAAACAACACAGAATATATCTCATAAACGATTAAATAAGGGTATGACGCAAGGAAAAATGTATAGCATATATATTGACCCAAAACACCCAGCAGTATTTGTTCTGACTAAAAGAATTAGAATAGGAACAATAGTCGCAATAATATTAGGGTTATTTCTATTTACTGGTGGAATTGATTTCTTCTTGCCTATGCTATCGGGTCGGTAGGAGACACCTTGTTGGTAAATTGTCTGATAACTTCATACCCCTACATACAAAGCAGTTAGTCTTATGATTGACTGCTTTTTAAAAAGACACCATTTAGGTGTAATGATGTCTTTTGGGTGTTATTTTATAGTCATATCAAGGCTCATTCAATCGTGGTAAATTAGTGGTAAAATGAATGGTTTTCTATACTCCAAAATGCTTGAAAGTATAGTGGTTATGCGAATAATCCAAAATTAGATATAAAAATCATATATAAATTTTATATTTCTTTTCATATTCCCACCCCATCATATTTCAATCTGTATTTCTGATAAGTCCAGCGGTTGATAAGCTCCATAAAAATACACCAGGCTGCCAGCAGGATAACTCCCCTGACCGCTTCCTCCCCGCATCTGCCGGTCAGCAGCATGGATGGCAGATAGGTCACATAATAAAAAGGGAAGAAACGCATAAAGGCCGTCAGTCCTTCAGGAAGCAGCACCAGGGGAATGATGGTGCCGGTTACCAGGGATACCAGATTATCCTTTATCATCAGGAAGGTACTGATTTCTTCATACCTAAGCGTCAATAATCCAAGATAATAGTTCAGCTGAGCCATGAACAACAATCCCAGAAAAATCAGCAGCAGAGCGCACACTATCGAAACCGCATCCGCCGCAAAAACAAAGTTAATCCGAAAAAGCGCCACCCAGATTCCCGCAGCCAACAGATCAAATAAAATATGAAAGGACACCACGCCCGCCTCCATAGCCAGAAAATATCCTTCCATATTCATCGGAAGCACCATATATTTTGAAAAAGTCCCATTTCTGATTCGAACACTGATCTCATCGCTGATACCGCCGGAGAGCTCGATTTGTGCAAGAAAAGAGCTGATTATATAATAAGAAAGCATACTATCAAAAGAAAAGCCGGATATGATTTCTTTTCCCTCGAAAATAGCGCTCCACAGGATAAAAGCAAATATAATTCTGGTAACAGTAAACAGTATATGGAAAACAGTGTCCGCTCTCCAGATAAGCTGCGTCCTGAAATGAACCGATGCAATTTCCAAATATTTACGCATCCCATCTTCCTCCTTCCCTGTAAATCCTCTCTACAATTTTTCCTATTTCCTCTTCTTCAATTGTGACATCCACAGGATTGTGCTCAAGAAGGAGACGCAGACTTCCACCCGCCTTCTCTCGTGGTACTTCAATAATTTTCTTATATGCAGTGTCCTCTAATATACGCCATTCACTATTGGGTGCAATTTTTTCCGGCCGTTCAAAGGTAAGAGTAATTCTCTTATTTTTCTGATACCGATCAAACAGCTCCTCCGTTGCACCATCATAGATTTTGCTTCCGTGATTTACCACCACACAACGGCTGCAGAGTGATTTGATATCCTCCATGTAATGGGAGGTAAGAAGGATAGTGGTACCTTTCTCCTCGTTCACTTCCTTCAGGAACTTTCTGACCTGTCTGCCTGCCACTGCATCAAGACCAATAGTAGGTTCATCTAAAAACAATATTTTGGGGTTGTGGAGCAGAGCCACGATCAGCTCCATTTTCATCCTTTCTCCTAAGGACAGAGTTCTCACCTGCACATCCATGAGTTCCTTTACGCCGAACAGCTCCACAAAATAATCCCTGTTATAGCGATATTCCTTATCGGAGAGTCCATAAATTTGCCGGAACAGGTGCAGAGTATCCTCCGCAGTCAGTTCAAAAAACAGCTGGCTCTTCTGTCCCATAACCACCGCATACTGCCTTTTGAAGTCGTTTTCCAGTTTATTGGGATAATAGCCTAAAACACTGATTTCACCGGAGGTGGGCGCAATGATTCCGGTAAGCATTTTGACAAGCGTGGTTTTCCCCGCACCGTTTGGACCTATCAGGCCGACGAATTCTCCTCCGCGTACGGAAAGATCCATCTGGCTGACCGCCTGTTTTTCTTCATAATCCCTATGAAACAGCCCCTTGACACTACCCAGAATGCCCTCCTGCTTCCTGAATCGCCTATATGTTTTTGTTAACTGATTTGTTTCAATTACATTCATTCTGATTTAACTCCTTTGTAACTGTCCAGTGTTCCTATAATCACATGACTGCTTCCTTTTCACTGACAGATGCAGCAAATACGTCTCCCGGCTGAACAGTTATGCTCCTTTCTTTTTTTCTCAATACCTGACTGAAACTAAAATAAGCCCCCGAAACATCTGCCCTGATACGGACATACTGCTTCGGGGGCCTGACAGGCAATCCCTGGACTCTGAAATGGAAAAACTGCGGAATTATTCCAGACAGGGCCATACAGCAGGACGGACAAATGCGTCCATCCGGGCCGTAGCCTGAGGAAATAAAAAAACATGACCTGCTACGTCATGCTTCTTAAACCGTCTGTTTCCAATAACCAGACTTCTATTAGAAGTGTATGAAGTATTTAGTAAGGCAGATACCGGGTAAATGACCGGTAAAAGGGTACAAAAAGAGCCGGAAAACCAGCCTGCTGTCCCTTTTTCAACTATGCAGTTGCAATCTCCTTACTTAACACACGCATGCACTTACCTCACTTTTTTAATATTAAGCCATCCGGCTATGTACTGTATCTGTGTTCTGATACAACAACTAAATTATAGACAGACAAAAGCGGACTGTCAATGCTTTCTTTAGTTTCCTGTTATGCTCTGTCATCCGAACTGTTACCGCAATCCGATTTTGATTCAGCTTATCCTGTCCCCAGACCATGTACTGCCACTATCCAATGGAATCTGTAGTGAATAAAATCCGGATATTTCCGGAATACTATACAAAAAATACCATAACTTGACTGGAGGAATCATATGAGTAAGGATCCTGTTTTTTTAACCGATAAAAATCATACCGTTATTCTGGAGGCAGTGACCGGCGTTCCCAATGCAGCCGTTCCGGATACCTGCAAGCCTTTTGAACTACTGACCCCTAACACCTCTGAGGGCGCTGCAGAAAAGCATCTGCCTGTGGTGGAAATCGACGGCCGGCACGTTACGGTGAAGGTGGGAAGTATTTTTCATCCCATGACTGAGGAACACAGCATCGGCTGGGTGTGCCTTGTAACAAAAGCCGGATGCACCATGCGGATCTGTCTGACTCCCGATTGCGAACCGGTAGCCCATTTTACACTGGAGGACGGGGACTCGGTGAAAGCGGCTTATGCTTATTGTAATCTGCATGGGTTCTGGAAGACGGAAATCTAAAAATCAAAAGGTCTAATAAACACAGGTATACTTTTCATACACACATGGACAAGTATACCTGTGTTATTATATCTTTTTCGGCCGCCTCAACAGCAATTTCACCAGTTCCCGGATGGTTCCCTTCTTCTCCACATACCGACGGCCGTCCTTCACCAGATATTCCGCGTAAAACTCCCCGATTTCCTCCGGCTCCGCCCGGCAGAAATCCTTTCCTGTGACAAAGAAATCCGCCTTCTTTCCCACCTCCAGCGTTCCGCTTTCCATCTCTTCGCCCAACATTCTCGCCGGCTCCGCCGTATAGGTTCGAAGAGCCTGAAAGGGAGTCAGGGACTGCCCCGGCAGATAAAATTCCACCATTCCCAGCATCTGTTCATAAGGATTCATGGACTGTACCGGAGAATCGCTGGATCCGCAGATACACACGCCGGCTTCCGTCAGCTCTCTTAACGGAATCTGCTGCTTCACCTTTTCCTTTGGCAGAAACTGCTCGTAGCTCTTAAGATAGCGCTTGTCCATCCAGGAAAATCCCGGCTGAACCGTCAGCGCCACCGACAGATGCTTGATTTTTTCCACTGCCGAGGACGAAGGAAATTCAAAATGATCAATACGGGGCATAGGTTTGCTTTTCCTTTTTTCCCCTTCTTCCTCTCCGCCATCCCGGCCGTCACCCAGTCCTAACACCTTCTCATAGCAATCCACAATCTGATCAATGGCCGCTTCCCCAATGGCATGGCTGGACAACTGAATCCCCTTTTCATGCGCCCCCCGCACCTTTCCCAGAATAAAATCATCCTTATAGTAGCAGTGTCCCTTTTCCCCATTATCAATAAACGGCACATAGAAAGCCGCGCTGTGGGAGCCTACGGAACCATCCAGCTCCCAGCTTCCGCAGCCGCCTGCCCGGGGAAACTTTTGCAGCCTGTGATATTTTTCCGCCCTCTCCAGCTCCATATACTGAGGGAATAGTCGCACGTCAATATCCATCCGGGATGCCACAAACGCCAGCAACCTGGTGAGAAAGTCATGCTTCACATCCCCATTTCCGTCCATGGCGCATACCCGGCTGATTCCGTAATGCGCGCACAGGTTGGAAAAATTGGCGATGCCAGCGGCCAGCACAGAGGGTGTCACCGATGCCGCTATCAGGTTCGTCACCTTCCCCTGCATAAACTCATGGGCTTCGCCGAAAAAACGGCCGTCCGACCCCTGCTCAGGAAGCTTCAGCTTCTTCATCAAAGCCGTGGAAATACTGCTGCTGTGCCCGTCAATATTATAAATAATCATGCACCTTCCGCCGGTCCATTTATCCAGCTCCTGCCGGCTGGGCAGTCTTTTTTCCTTCATTGCGGAAAGGATATACTGATTTGCCACAATTATTTTCTGCTTCGGATGTGCGCTACAGTAGGCGCGTATTTTCTGTTCCACCCCTGCCATGCAGTCCGGCGCAATCCCTTCCGAGGTTATCTCACAGATATTAAAACTGGAGGCCGCCAGGATCATTGTATAAAGCAGATGGACATGGGAATCCGTCAGCGCCGGAAACACATGCATTCCCTCAAGGCTGATATATTGGTCATAGCCCTCTTCCGTTTCCGGGCCGCCGTTTCCCAGATAGCATATCCTGTCCCCATCCGTTCCCATGGACGTAAAGGTTTCTTCCACATGCAGACGCATGGTATGCACCGTACCGCCGTAATAAAATATCTTCATTCTAAATCGTCACCACATTTCCCACAGCCATTAAAAAATAGGCCAGCATAATCATTATCTGCATCCCGGCGCCGCCCCATTTCCCCAGGAGGGAATTCCCCGGCTCCCGGGACGCCTTTCGGTAGGCCGGAACCACAAGCAGCGCTATCAAAATCGCAATCAGCCCCCCGGCCAGACGCATAAACTCCATAAAACCTCCCAGACCTGCAAAGGTCATCAAAAGCGATGGCAGCGTCGCAATAACCCAGCAGATTCTGCGTGAAAGCTTCAACTGTTCCTCCACAATGTCCGATAGCGCCAGCGAAATGGACCAGTAGGTCGTCAGCATAGCCAGGATGGTAAAAAGAGAACCAACAATCTCTGCCCAGCTGCCAATTCCCTGGCTCCACCCAATCATGGCAACCTCCGTCACCTGCACAGAGGAAAGCAGGGCGCACACGGAAATGACAACAATCAATACAAAGTTATTCATCAACCCTAAAAATACGGCCTTTTTCACCTTTTTCCCATCGCCGCCCAGTCCGGCTACCGCCTGTGGGACCGAAAAAAATGCGGAAAAGGCAAACATCGCCATTCCAAAATAGGCAAGCCCCTCCGTCACTCTTCCCGCTCTTACCGGAAGCGGATTGTTTACATGCGCAAGGGAAAAGAAAGCAAGTACGCCCACCAGCAGAAAAATCACCGTCACTGCAAGCTTTTCGCTGATTCCCACCGCCTTCAGCCCAAAAAGCACCACACTTGCCGCGGCAGCATAAAACAGAAGCCGTGAAAGCCACAGTGAAATCCCCAGAAGCTCGCTGATAATTTCTGCCGCCCCTGAAATATAAGCCGCAAGATTGGTAAACAGCACCAACGCCATAATGACAAAAAAACCTGCAGTCAACACCTTCTGGTATTTTCCCTGAAACAGATACCGGGAAAACACCTCAATAATCTGGGAACCTCCGCCGCTTTTTACCGCAAGCTCGGCTATCATCACATGAAGGACAAAGCTGGCTCCGAAGGCCGCCGCCAATATGAGCAGGCTCACCACAACTCCGTTTTTTTGCGCCAGATAAGGCATGGCCATCACGCCTCCGCCGATTCCGTACCCGGTAATGATACAGGCACTCTCTGCTACCGTCAGTTGTTTTTTATTCATCCGTATATCCTTTCCTTACAGCTCCCGGCTGTGTCCGCCCCTGTTTCCAGCATTTCCTGCCGCTGCCCATATCTGTAAATTCGGTTCCGCCCCGCATGCTTGGCACAATACAAAGCTTGATCCGCATAGGATATGATAGTTTCCACCTTGTCAATCTGAGAAAGGTTCCCCTTCCATACACCCAGGCTGACCGTCACCTGTGTCTGTCCATTATCGGATCTGAGAATATTGGCTTCTCTGATTTCCTTTAACAATCTTTCCGCCATATCATCGGAGGCCATATCATTGAAAGCCATGTTATCAGAAGTCCCCGTTTTATTTATTTCTAATGGCTGAGCCTCCGTGACATCCTCCACACGCACCAGCAGAAATTCCTCCCCGCCGAACCGGACAGCCTCAGCGCCCTCTGCCCCGGCAAACCGCTCCAGAATATCCGCAATCTTTTTAAGGCAGTCATCCCCCTGCAGGTGCCCGTAAGAATCGTTATACTGTTTGAAGTAGTCAATATCAACCATTACAACTTCCGCCCGACGTTTCTCTCTGTGGTATTCCTCAAAGCTCCCAAATATCCGCTCCATCAGGCTGCGCCTGTTCTGAAGGCCTGTCAGCTGATCTGTAAAAGCCATTTGCTGCAGAAGCTCATTTGCCTTCTGAATTTTTTCATACTGCATGGCAATAATCTCACGATCACGGAACCCTGTTTTCATGCTCAGGTTATAACGAATTGAAATAAAAATTGACAGCAACGTTACGAAGCTGCCGTTAATCAGATTGGAAAACAGATTCTCCGCATTCAGCCCGGTAAAAACCAGAAGCAGTACAATAATAAGCCAGCTTACGCCAAACAGAGTTATGCTTTCTACCGGGCTCATAAGCATAATTGCCGCTATCGTGGGAATCAGATAACAATACACGCCGATTGTGTTGCCTCCCATCTGATCCAACACCGTAATACCAATACACCATAAGCACAATATCACGACATATAGCATTCTCAGTCCTGCAATGGCTCCGTACTTTTTCTTTTTAACCCATCTGATAAAAATCGCCAGAAACAAAAGCGTCACCGCAAGCAGAGCCGTGTACAGGCTGAAATACCCGCTCCTTCTGGGAAAAGCAAAGGGACCTCCCTCCCGAAATAAAAATACCACCATCATACACGCCTGCATCACAGCAATAAATACCGCCACGGCTATTTCCACACGATAAGTTCTGTTAGTGTAATATTCTGCAAAACGCTCCTTCTGCTCCGTTGAAAGTATCGGTTTTAAGGTCTGTTTCAGTCTGTCTATCATCATGGAAGTTCTCCTCATTCTCCTGCTTTACTACAACCTTTACCCACCTGCATTATTTGAATAGTATAACAAATCCTCACTGCCATCACAATAAAAAATGGTGTGTACCTCTGAATTCCCCTAAATTATCGCGGCCCTTGCGGTACAATAGCATTATACACCTTCTGATGGGCTGAGTTTCTGTTAAACTGAGTTACTTCCAAATTGAGCTTCTGTTATTTACTTTCATGACAACGTCTCTGCACATGTGATATAATGTGGCCATGAAAAATAAAAATATTACCTTCCGAAAAATAACACTTATATTTTTGCTTGCCTGTATTATCCTGACAGTCTCCTGTTTTTCCCTGGGCTGGCTGGCACACAGCACAGGCCTTTCCCTGCGCGGCTGGCTCAGCACGTCATCTTGGATATTGGCGGCGGCAGGCCTTCCCTTTTCGCTGGAACTGTTCTGCCTCTGCAGGCTGTTTGGCATCCTGGAGCGTGAAAACACCCGGAAAATCCTGGCGCGGGCAGGCATAGCCGTACTGCTTCTGGCAGGCGTTATTTATACACTGGCTGCCATGCTCTTTTTTATCCTTTTGAATCCTGAGAGCAGAGAAAAAGAAGTCAGGCTTTCCAGTGATGTAATTCAGGTTACCAGATATTCCTCCGGTTATAACTCTGAAAAAATTATCAGCTATTATAAGCCTATAGGACCGATTTTCAGAAAAGAATATGCCTTTGACGATGAACCTGTGGTTCGTTCTGTTCTTAACACCCGCTATGATACAACATTTATCCTCTCAGAAAAAGCCATTACAAATAAAATAGATTCCACCCGGCCCGTCACGTTGTATCAGGCCGTTCCTGCCGACAATCCTGAGCTTGTATTTCATGCGGCGGCGGAATGGGATGCTCCGCATTCCTACTATGACGATTATACGGAAGTCAGAACATACCTGAAGGCACAAAAATATGCCCTGCAGTATTTCCCACAGCGAACTCTTTCCTCACAGGTCGGCCCTGTCACAGGCATGACAGGAGCTCTTACCCTGTCCTGCCGCGGCGATTGGGACATTTCATCATGTGCTATGGATGCTGCCGGAATAATATCAAATCTGCTGGAGGATCCTTTCTATGTACTGCATGAATTCTCTCTTTTTATAGAATATGGGAAATATGGAAGCAGCCTGGAAAACAGCGGCAGCATTGAGCTGACCTTCGGCGGCCCTGACTCTCCTCCTCTCATTCACCAGCAGCAAAGAGCGGAGCTTCCGGAAATCATCGAACACATGCTGAAGGATGCAATGAGACAGTACGACCAGACAGCGCAAGAGAAATGGGAAGATCAGACAGTGCAGGAAACGCAGGAAGAACTTCTAACCCAGAACGGGCAGGAAGAATCGATAACTCAGGACACGCAGGAAGAATCAATAGACCGCAGTGACACCTCTCAGAAACACGAATCAGCTGAAACAGCTTCCACCGAATGGACTGCTTCTTCTGTTGACAGTGACGGTCTGCTCACTCCCGAAGGTGCTTTTGATAAACTCTACGCAGCAGTCTTTGCTCCGGAAGGCTATGCCTACGAATGTACTTATAATGCAAAAGGAAATTTTTATGCAATTCTCAGTGAATGGGAAACGGAAAACGGCGAACAGAAGCTGCACGTCAGAAAAACTGCGGTTTATGATCGGATTTCGACCAATGGCAAATGTCAGTTATTCGTTTGTTATAATGAATACACCACATTGGACGGCGGTGAATGGAATACGGAAATTGACAACTTTTATGCGGTTGACCGGAAAACCGGTAAAGTAACCGCCGGCAACAAAACCTCCTGGTCACAGCCGGCATCAAAGGCCTATCAGGAAGCTACCGGAGACAAGTAGGGCTGGCCGCAAGGCCAGACCTAATTTTTCCAGGAATTCTGTACCATTTTTTCTTTTTCCTACAATTAAATAGAACTATAAACTGACTGCTTGAAATAATCTTATGCTCCATGTATAATCATTCATATATTTATTCAAAAAACGATGAGGTACGCATCTTCTGTTAAAATACTTACCTCATTCGTTCTTCATTCGTCTGCATCGGCTTAATATCCACTGAAGCACTGCAGCCATTCCCTTGATAATTTACATCCCTTTTGTTCTGTCTTTGTACGCAGCCATACAGTCTTATCCTTCTTCTCTTATTAACATAATTTCCGAAAGCCCTATACTCATTTCGCCTTCCCTCAAGCTGAACAATACTTCTATTCTCTTCGCCAAATGTATCGGAAAATCCAAAATAAGCGGTACTGTATCTTCATCGCAGATTACATACTCTTTCGATGATAACTCATTGTCAAGAACAATCTTTAAAGATGAAATGGCCCCAAATCCGGCCTGGCCTGGGAATACTGCAATCCTGTTTAACTCCACCGGTTCCGATGCGGTTAATATGACGGTTACACTTCCTTCTGCCGCCGGTATTTCCTGTTCCATCCCCTCATCATTCCCATATACCGAAATACATCCGTCCACCAGAAACCCGGCATCCCTTCCTGCCGTCTCCGCGCTGAACTTCCCTGTGACGTTCACCGTTCCGGCTCCTGAAGGCATCGGCTGGAAAGCTGTCAACGGCCCATTTATGTAAAGCTTTCCCTTTTCTGTAAAACCGGCACGGTCGATATTAACCTTCCTGTTGCCATCAGGCCTGTCGGGAAAAGTATGGGAATGATAGGCTGCCCATAGCTCCGTACCATCCGGCGACCAAGTAAAGCTATGATGCCCGGTTCCTGATACATCTTTTCTGTCTTGGGAAGTTAAAACCGGATTTTCCTCCGCTTTTACAAAAGGGCCAAGCGGTTCAGGGGCCACTGCATATCCCACTGAATAGGCAGAACCGGCAAAACAGTTGCCGGAATACGTCAGATAGTAACGGCCACCATGCTTTATCATTTCCGGGCCTTCATTCCAAAGCGGATTCCCTGATTCCAGCTCCCATGCCTGCTCCGGCGTCAAAAGCCGTACCGCTTCACCGTCTGTAGCAAGCATATCCTCCCGCAGCCTGATCCCATATATCTCGCTTCTGCGAATGCCATCCTCGCCCGTATTTTCGGAGCAGTCTCTGGAATAATACAAATATTTGGAACCATCTTCATCTATCAGGACATTGGCATCAATCGCTGCATAGCCGAAGTCAAAGAAGGGTTCATTCCGTTTATCCAGAAACGGACCATCCGGCCTGTCCGAAATTGCCAGCCCGATTCTAAGGCTTCCCGCCGCATTCCTCGCGGTATAATACATATAATAACTTCCGCCGAAGTATACCACCTCCGGCGCCCAGAAGCTGTCAACACCCCAGCTGCCGCTGCTACGTGTATAACACATTTTCCTGTCTGTCCAATGTACCAGATCCTCTGACCTCCAGCAATAAAATCCGTCCGGTGCTGAGGTACAGTATAAATAATAGCTTCCATCCTGCGTTTTCAGAACAAAGGGGTCTCCGATTCCATGAATCCCCAAATCATTGGAGAAACAGCCTCTGACAGCCTTTCTGAGTGCAAATCCTTCTCCGGCACATCCTTTCATTCCAAATCTCCTCCCCCGTTTCCGCCAGCCTGCTGTTTGTCCTTGGATTCAAGCAGCCTCTCCTGGGTCTTCAGCAGTTCTTTTGCCATAAGAAGAAGATACTGCTGGGTCTCCGGGGCAAGACGGCTGAAAATATCTATAAATTCCTTCTCATACGGTGACGAGAGAAACATCTCGCCCTCACCGGTAATAAACCAGTTTTCATTTACATTAAAGGCTGAACATATTACTTTAACATATTTATCTGCTAAAGGGCGGTTGCCGTTTTCTATCATAGAATAGGCTGTCTGAGTTATTCCCAGATGTTTTGCAAAATCCGTCTGATTGAAGCCCAATTCCTTCCGCACCTCTTTTAAACGGTGAATCATAAAATACCCCCTGTACGCTGACGTAATATTAATTTATCACAAACATCATAAAAAGGCAAGCTATAAAATTCAGGATGCATTCCGGCTCACCCGCCTGTATTTATATAATCGCCCCGCAGCGGATTCATATTCCTGTCATTTCCATAATATCCGTTAAGTCATTCTTCTCACTGCCATAAATACGCTCCACTTCTCCAAGAGAATGTATAAAAGCCAGAACCGCCCTCGCTTCCTCCTCGCTCATCTTTTCAATCTGCATAATAACCTTCTGCTTTACTTCTGATCCGCCGCACTTGAGAGTGTCATCATTCGCCCAGAAATCAAGAGGAACTCCGAAAAAACCTGACAGCTTCTTCAAAGAAGTCAGCTTCAGCCCCTCATAGCCTTTTTTGTACCAACCATCGATAGTTGTATACGGAATATTACAGGCTTTCGATAATGTATTTTTATTCAAATGATTCTCTTCCATCAAATAATCCAGTTTTTCCAGGAAATCCAACCCAGGTCACCTCCGTCCACGATGGCATTCTATCATGTCCTGGAGGAAAACGCAAGCAGATAATTACCCTTAATCGTAAATTACAGCTTGCATAATTACGTTTAAGGGTATATAATGGCATAAAATCTTACCCTTAAGGGTAGAAAGGAGCAGTTCCCATGTTTACAAACCTGAAGACAGTTCTGTATCAAAAAGGAATCTCCCTGAGACAGTACGCACAGTTTCTCGGAGTCAGTGAAAAAACTATTCAGAATAAGCTGAATGGTATCACAGATTTTACATATCCCGAATTCAGAAAAACCTGTATTCTCCTGCTGCCTGAATACAATGCGGATTTTCTGTTTTCGGAAGCATTAAGTCCGCCTCCGGCCTGCTTACCGCAAGACAGAGGAAGTATGAAACGGAAGAGCGGAATCTCTCCCGGAAGTAAAATATCCGTCAGACATGTTTCCCGCTCAAATATCACAAAATTAATAAATTAACTTGACTTTATATAAATTTAGTGTTATTATTTCATCACAAATTTAATAGAGAGGTGATACATATGAACGCAACGATTGTGAAAGAGGCCACAGACATTCTCAAACGCCTGTCACCCGAAAATCAGGCTTACTTCATGACTTTGGTGAGAGTGGCGGAAGCTGCGGAAAAAGGTGCGCGATCCGCTGCTGAAAAACACCTCTGCGAACCGTCCGGCTCCAACGTCGAACCATGATGGAAAGAGGGATAGTTCCCTTATTACTCCATACAACAAAAGTTCCATACATTAAAGGAGGAAACACTATGAAAAAGAAACTTGTAAGCCTGCTTCTTGCCTGTGCTCTCGTTGTTTCAGCGCTGCCCGGATGCGGCAATGCGGACACAACCGCATCTGCAGAAGCAGAAACAGCCGGCACCGACAGCGGAGCGTCCGGCACAGAATCCGCAGACAATTCTGCCGGAACCGAAGGGCAGGAAGATCTCACTTCCCTGCGCGGCAACAAAACACCCACCGAGGACGAAATCCAAAAGGTTAATACCACACTGAATGATACCTATCTCGGAGATGTTTTTGAAGAGGTAATCCCGAATGACTACTCCGCTTATCCCTATAAGGAAGATGTCACTCTGGATATCTGGATGCCCAGCAATTCTATTCTAGCTTCCGTGTGTCCCGACCTGAATGACCAGCGGGTCTTCAAACAGGTAGAGGAACTGACCGGAATCAAGCTCAATTTTATTGTCCCGACTCTGGGAGAAGAAACCACAGATTTTAATCTCATGATTGCCAGCGGTGATTTACCGGACATCATTGTAGATGCCAGCCGTTATACAGGCGGCGTTATGGCCGGAGTAAATGACGGCGCATACCTTGATCTGACAGACCTGATCGACGAATATATGCCCAATTACTCAGCCTGGAGGAATTCAGACGAAGAACGCCGGAAAACCACCGTCTCTGATGAAGGTACCATCGGTGCTGTATATGGTATTGCCCCATATAATGAATGGTGCTGGTTCGGTCTTCTGATTAAGCAGGAAGCCCTTGATAAAACCGGCCTCCCCATTCCCGAAACTGTAGATGAACTGCATGATTTCCTTGTAGCCTGTAAAGATGCCGGTTATTCCCAGCCGCTCAATTACGGTTCCTCTTATGGCCAGATTTTCACCGGAATTATTAACGGTGCCTATGGCGTCTGGGACTGGAATTTTGTAGATGAAAATGGAAAAGTTGGCTGGGGGCCTGCGCAGGAAGGAGCCAAAGAATACCTTAGTACCATGCAGAACTGGTATAAAGAAGGTCTGCTCAATACCGACTGGGCCACCGCCGATTTTAATCAGAGGATGGCAGAAGCAATTTCCGACGACTGTGCAGTTATGATGGATTCCCCGGATACCATGTGGGGCTATTGGAAAGAGGACAATGATATTGATTTTGTGGCAGCTCTGAATCCTGTACTGAACAAAGGGGATAAATCTCAGCAGACCTACCGCAACTTTAAGCGTTCCGGCTCCAATGCGGCAATCACAACGCAGTGTAAAAACGTGGAGGCCGCTATGGCCTTTCTGGATTTTGCTTATACAAAAAAAGGCTGGGAAGTTTACAATTTTGGTACCTATGGGGATATACATCTGATTGATGAAAATGGCATGCCCTATTACAATCCTGACGGTCTCATGTATAACGATCCGGATAAACAGCCTCTCAGCAACCTGATTTGGAAATACCGTGTTCATGACTTTGCAGATATTCGTGATGAACATCATTCCAACCCTCTTATGGCTTCTGAGGGAAGCTATTCAGGCGACATCCGCCAGTATTGGACGGAAAATATGGATTCCTCTGTCACTATGCCTCCCGTTACTCTGACCCCGGAGGAAAGTTCACGTGAAGGGGAACTCGGTACCGTCCTTTCCACTATGCGGAACGAATATTTCTCTAAAATTATTATGGGTCAGCTCCCTGTAGACGCTTACGATGAATTTTTAGAAAAGGCCAAGCAGCAGGGTATGGATGAATTTATCAACATATGGCAGGCAGCGCTGGATCGGTATAATGCAAGATAATAATACTTACCATTAAGCTTCTGCCGCTTTAAGCAGAGAGCACCGCGCTATATAAACCATGCACCTTCGGGTGCATGGCGGCGCTGTTAAACTGAATTTTGATGTGCCGAATATCCGCCGGACAAAGGCTGTAACTGCTATCAGCCATACTATTTCCGGCTGCTGTTCTGCCAAGCCACAAATGAATTGGAGTCATTTATGAAAACAGTCAAAAACAACCTCTCCGGTTCCACGCGCCCCCGTTTAACCGGAGCTGTATGGAAAAGGGACTTCAGGAAAAACTATTTTGCCTATCTTCTGATCCTTCCTGTCCTTGTCTGGTATCTCGTATTCTGTTACGCTCCCATGTGGGGCATACTGATTTCCTTCAAGGACTATAAGCCGCTTCTGGGCTTTGCCGGCAGCAAATGGGTAGGACTGAAGCATTTCCGGGAATTCCTGACCGGCCCCTACTTCTTCCGTACCGTAAAAAACACTTTTATGCTGAACATATGGGGACTGGGCTTCGGTTTCACAGCTCCTATTCTTCTTTCTCTGCTGCTAAACGAAGTAAAATCCATGAAGTTCAAAAAAGTCGTCCAGACCATAACATATATGCCCCACTTTATTTCCCTTATCGTTATCTGCGGCCTGATACACATTTTTACACAGTCAGGCGGCATCCTGACCCAGCTTGTCAACTGGATTACCGGTACCGAGCATTCATCCCTTCTCGGCTATGCCCAGATGTTCCGGCCGATTTATACTTTTTCCGGCATCTGGCAGAATATTGGCTGGGACAGCATTATATACCTGTCCGCCATGAGTTCCATTGATCCCGGGCTCTATGAAGCTGCAGAAATAGACGGTGCCGGACGTTTTCGGAAAATGTGGCATATTACCCTGCCTCAAATCAGCCCGACCATCATTATATTGTTTATATTTGCTGTTGGAGGCTTGATGGCATCCGGTCATGAGAAAATAATTCTGCTGTACAATTCACTGACGTATGAAACCTCCGACGTCATAGCATCCTATATTTACAGAAGAGGGCTACAGGAAGCCAGCTACAGCTTTGCAACAGCAGTAGGCTTAATCAGTTCTGTCGTTAACTTTATCCTTCTGTGGATGACCAATAAAATTGCCGCTAAATACTCGGAAATCAGCATCTTTTAGGAGGTTTGCTAAGTGAAAACAAAAGAACAAAAGCGTTCGGTGGGTAAATGGACACCATCGAACATCCTGTTTAATATTCTGAATTATGCCTTTCTTACCTTCCTGACCATTATCTGCCTTTATCCTATGCTGCATGTTCTTTTTGCATCAGTAAGCAATCCTACGGAACTGATCGCACATCAGGGGCTGCTTCTGAAGCCAATCGGCTTTACATTAAGCGGATATCAGCTTGTGTTTAAGGATAACAGCATATTAATTGGTTTTCGGAATACTTTTGTATACGTCGGGCTGGGTACTTTGTTGAATATGGCTTTTACTATTATGGGAGCATATACTCTGTCCAGAAAGGGATTACTGTTGAAGCGTCCCATTATGATTTTTATTACCATCACCATGTTTTTCGGCGGAGGACTGATTCCCTGGTTTCTTATGATGAAAAACCTGGGGCTTTACAACAATGTCCTTGCTATGGTTCTGCCTACCGCCCTTAATACATGGAACATGATTATATTAAGGACCGGCTTCCAGTCACTTCCCTATGATTTGGAAGAGGCTGCTGTTATCGATGGAGCATCTCAGGCCAAGATACTGACTAATGTTATTCTGCCGCTGTCCAAACCGGTTCTTGCAGTTATATTCCTATATTATATGGTAGGCAACTGGAATTCCTGGTTCAATGCGATGGTGCTTCTCAAGGACAGGGATCTGTACCCTCTCCAGCTGCTGTTGAAGGAAATCCTGGTAATGAACGATTCCACTATGTCTTCCGTAGGCAGTGCCGGAGGCGTTTCCATCAACAGTGTCCAGGGTGCTACCGCTTATCGTGAACTGGTAAAATATTGTGTTACGGTTATCGTAACCGCACCCATTTTATGTATCTATCCGTTCCTCCAGAAATACTTTGTCAAAGGTGTATTTGTCGGTTCAATCAAAGGTTAAAGACATACAAAAGGCCCCTGTAATAAAACAGGAAAAGTAACTGTTGCATAATTATCTGCACAGCTACCGGGAAGCATTCCAATCTTCCTCCTGTTTCTATTACAAGGGCATTATCTCAGAAATCGCCGGCCACTTTTTTTCTGAACACTTTCTTACATTTTAATTATTCACATCTTCTCTTTAACTTTTCGCCATATTCTCTGACACATTCACAGGTCTGCTCAATCATTCCTTCCGTATGTGCAGCAGAGACAAACATCGCCTCAAACTGAGACGGCGCTACATATATTCCATGCTCCAGCATCCAGCTGAAATATTCAGCAAAGGCCGCCGTATCAGCAGTAAGCACACTCTTATAGTCCCATACTTTTTCTTCTGTAAAAAAAGGAGACAGCAGAGAACCAACACGGTTTACCATAAGCCCAATGTCTCGGTATGCCTTTTCCAGCCGGGCCGCAGCTCTGTCGATCTCATTGTAAATTTCAGGATGCGCCATTAATATCTTCAAAGTTTCGATTCCGGCAGTTACCGCAATCGGATTCCCTGATAATGTGCCCGCCTGATATACACTGCCGCAGGGTGCAATGCAAGACATAACATCCCTGCGCCCGCCATAGGCAGCCAGCGGCATGCCTCCGCCTACAATTTTCCCAAAGGTAGAAAGATCCGGACGCACTCCATAATATCCCTGCGCACCATCCAGCCCCAAACGGAACCCGGTAATCACCTCGTCAAAAATAAGAAGCGAACCATTCTCATCAGCGATATCTCTCAAAAATTCCAGGAACCCATCTTCCGGAGGAACTACCCCCATATTGGCCGCAACCGGCTCCACCACTATGCAGGCAACCTCTCCACTATTCTCTTCCATCAGTCTTCGCACGGATTCCCTGTCATTATAATCCGCCAATAACGTAGCCGCTGCATAACCCGCAGGAACTCCTGCGCTATCCGGTATGGATCCGGTCATCAGTCCTGAGCCGGCTTTGACAAGCAGCCCATCCGAATGTCCATGATAGCAGCCGATAAATTTTATTATTTTTTCACGTCCGGTGAATCCCCTGGCCACACGGACAGCGCTCATAACCGCTTCCGTTCCGGAATTGACAAGTCTCATCATTTCCATGGATGGGACACACTTCTGAACCAGTTCGGCAAGCAGTACTTCTTTTTCCGTAGGTGCTCCAAATGTAAGTCCGTTTTCACACGCCTTCTGTACTGCTTCAATAACAGACGGATAAGCATGTCCCAGAATTCCCGGCCCCCAGGAACATACATAGTCCAGATAACGGTTTCCATCTGCATCGTACAAGTAGGCGCCCTTGGCTTTCTCTACGAAAAAGGGCGTCCTCCCAACACTGCGGAAAGCCCGCACCGGGCTGTTAACACCTCCAGGCATCAGCTTTGATGCACGCTCAAACAATTCCTGTGATCTTGTCACTTTTATTTCCGCCTTTCCTCTTCCAGCCATCCTGCCATATCCAAAGCATGGTAGGTGATAATAACTTTAGCCCCGGCCCGTTTCATTGCCGTAAGGTTCTCAGTCACAATGCGTCTTTCGTCAATCCAGCCGTTTGCCGCAGCCGCCTTTACCATAGAATATTCCCCGCTTACATTGTATACCGCCAGGGGCATGTCAAAGGTCAGCGCCGCTTCCTTCAATACATCCAGATAGGCCAGACCAGGTTTGACCATTACTATGTCGGCACCTTCCTCAATGTCGGAAGCGATTTCCCTGACAGCTTCCTGACCATTGGCAAAATCCATCTGGTAGCTCTTCCTGTCCCCAAAGCCTGGCGCTGAATGAGCCGCATCCCTGAACGGACCATAATAAGCAGATGCAAACTTGGCGCTGTATGCCATAATCGGAATCCCTTCAAAACCATTCAGATCCAAAGCATCCCTGATTGCTTCAACACGACCGTCCATCATATCCGAAGGCGCTATCATATCCGCTCCGGCTTCTGCAAGGCTCACAGACATCCGACATAACAACGGAAGTGTTTCGTCATTGATTATCTGCCCATCCCTGACCACGCCGCAATGGCCATGGGAGGTATATTCACACAGACATACATCAACGATGCAATAGATTTCAGGATAATTTTTCTTGATATAGGAAACAGCACGCTGGGTAATACCATCCTTTGCATAAGCCTGTGTCCCCATTTCGTCTTTACAGGCCGGTATTCCAAACAAAAGGACGCCGGAAATTCCGCTCTCCTTCACTTTGTCCATAATTTCATTCAGCCGATCTATAGAGTACTGATAAACACCCGGCATAGAGTCTACCGGATTTTTAATGTTTTCTCCCTCAATTACAAATATCGGATAAATTAAGTCCGCCGGATGCAGCCTTGTTTCCCGCATCATGGAACGTATTGTCTCATTTTTACGAAGTCTTCTGAATCTTTGCATACCCTGCTCCATTCCGCCGCCCTGATCGGCGGCAATCTTTCCTTTCTATTATCAGGCTGGCTAAGCCTGACCTTTATTTAACAGAAGCTTTTACGGATTTCGGCCGCCCGCTGCAGATTTCATTACACAGCGAACCAGTCCCTCTATTGTAAACTCCTCTGCAACGAGTGTATCACCTGTAATCCGATTCTGCAATTCCATTTCTTTGAGCCTGGCCGCGCATCTTTCCCCAATACAGGCAAGCTTTACACGTTCAGGGAGCAAAACCCCCTCTTCACGCAGCCCTTCAAAAAATGTTTCAACACCGGATGCGCTGCCAAACAGCAGATAATCCGTTTCCGCCGCCATCCTGACCGCATTTTTCCGTTTCTCCGGATCAATCCTTAGGGAATATAAAGTGAAATCAGTAAATTCCCGCCCCGCTTGTAACAACCGCTCAGTCAGGGCAGGACTTCCTTTCTCCGCCCGGCACAAAAGTATACGTTCAGAGGGAGCTGTTTTCTCCGCAAGCGCAATTCCCAGGTGTTCCGCATCAAAAATCTCCGGACAAATATCCGGATAAAAACCATATTCCTCCAGCTTCTTTCCCGTCCCGGGCCCGATAACGGCAATCCTCATTCCCATAAGCGTACGCAAATCCCTTTTTTCCTGCCGCAGCTTATCAAAAAAATGCATCACACCGTTCGGACTTGTAAAACAAAGCCAGTCAAATTCAGCAAAATCCGGCAATTCCTTTTCCGTTGGCACTGCCTTCAGGAAACCGCAGTCTGTTACACAGGCGCCTTTCTCCCGCAGGGCAGCCGCCAATCGGCCGGAAAAGCCTTCCGTACCCGTAACACCGATATGCAGTCCCTGCAATTCTCCTGATGAGAATGAGAGTTCTTGCGGCATAAGATCCAGCGCTGCCACTTCTCCTATCACAATAACTGCGGGAGGTTTCAATCCGGCCTCTGCGGCTGTCTTTGCTATCGTACCCAAAGTGGCTCTGACGCTCCTCTGCCTTATGGTAGCACCTTCCATAATTACGGCAGCCGGAGTTTCCGGACTTTTTCCTGCTTCCATCAGCTTTAATGCCAGTTCCTCCAGATGGTGCATCCCCATCAGAACCACCAGCGTTCCCTGAAGCTGTGCCAGCGCTTTGTAATCCACCTGTGTCAGCGCTTCTTTTTTTCCTTCACTGTTTATGGCTGATGCGGTAAGAATGGTCACCATCCTGCTGCACTGCCTGTGCGTAACAGGAATTCCCGCTGCTGCAGGAGCAGCAATCGCGGATGTAATACCTGGTATCTCCTCACATGGGATCCCCTCATCCTTGAGAACCAGCATTTCCTCTCCGCCTCTTCCAAATACATAAGGATCGCCGCCCTTGAGCCGCACCACATATTTTCCTTCCCTGGCCTTTTCCACAAGAAGTGCATTTATATCCTCCTGCGGCATGGCTTTTCCGCCGTAACGCTTTCCTACATTTATCTTTTCACAGCCGACAGGAGTCAGCTCCAGAAGCTCCTGTGCGGCAAGACTGTCATAAAGAACCGCGTCACACTGCCGCAGACAATTCAGACCTTTTAAGGTAAGCAGCTCCGGACCGCCGCATCCGGCGCCCACCAGGCTTACCTTCCCTGTTTTTCTATCCGACGGCACATTATCTGCCAATTCCTTATCCTTTGTTTTTTTTTCTATTGATTTCTTTTCTATTGTTTTTTTCCCCATTGGTTTCTTTTCCATCAGACATTCCCCCGCGCCTGGGCAGAAAGAACATCGGCCAGGGCATACCGCTCTTCCACTCCCCATTCTCCCCGGCTTTCTTTCCCTCCGTACATTACAGTGAGAAGAATCTTTTCTTTTTCTATCCCGGCCGGTTCAATTACGCTGTATGCCGCCGCAGGCTGGCTGCAGTCCGCCTGCAGCACTTCCAGTACCTTCCTTTCCGTTTCAAAGGACAGGAGTGTTTTCCTGTGGCTGAGCTTCTCCACCATTTCCCGATACTCCCAGTCCGCCCTGCCTTCTACGGCAATAATTCCCTGACACGCCGCAGGAAGAAATACTTCCGGATCAAGAGGCTGAAAAACAAAATGTTCTTTTTCCCGTTCTATAATTCCTAACCGGTCCAAACCGGCTTTAGCCAGTATAATTCCGTCATACTCTCCCTTCGCCAGTTTGGCAAGCCTCGTTTCCACGTTTCCTCGGATCAGCTTCACCTGTGCACCCGGCCACAGTTTTTCCACATACAGTCTGCGTCTGAGACTTCCAGTTCCAATGACAGGCGCCTTCGGAAGCTTATTTTTAACCTGCACCAGGACATCTCTGGCATCCGCCCGTTCCGGCACAGCCAGAATTTCAAGTCCCTCTGCCAGGCGCTGAGGCAAATCCTTAGCGCTATGTACTGCCAGATCTATCCGTTTTTCCAACAGAGCGGTTTCGAATTCAGAAACAAACAATCCCTTATCACCAATTTCACCCAGCGGTTTGTCAAGAATCCTATCTCCCCTGGTTTTTATAATTACCGTTTCCGTCTCCACTCCCGGCCAGCAGGCACGCAGGGCCTCTGCCACAAGCGTGGTCTGCACCAGAGCAAGCTTACTTCCCCGCGTACCGATTCTTATTTTTGTCATTCCTTTTCCTCCGCCCAATATCCGCGCCGCTCCGCCAGAAGCTGATCCATATATGCTTCTACTTGTTCTTCCTTCACCTGAAATGCCTTTTCCCTGCAGAAAACAAACAGCTTTTCCAGACACGCCGCACGTTCCTTTTGATCCACAACCTCCGAAAGTACCCGTTCCCTCAGGCCTCCCAGTATTTCTATGGTATTCCCCAGTCCCTCCGGTAATTCCTTCTCCACTTTTTTTCTTATAAAAGAAGCGGCGGCTGGACATTTCCCGTCTGAAGAAATACCTACGGTAAGCGCTCCTTCCTGAACAAGCGCAGGAAAAAAGAAGGTACATTTTTCCCTGTCATCCACCACATTTACAGGTATCTGCCTTTCCCTGCACCACTGCGCCGCCCAGGCATTTACGTCTTCCCGGTCTGTTGCCGCAATAACAAAGCATGCCCCTTCCATATCCTCCCTGCAAGCTTCCCTGTATATGAGCGTAAGCTGATCCGCCCCCTGCGCCAGACTCTCAATACGCGCACAGATCACCGGAGCGATACAGATCAGGCGCGGGCCAAAGGGAAGCAGCTTTTCCACTTTCCTTGCTGCCACCTGCCCGCCTCCAAGTACAACGCCTTTTTTATCTTCAATCTCCATAAAAAACGGAAAATATCCCATCGCTCCCTCCTTCTGCCGTCAGTACCGACATCAATTCCGCCCTTCCTGCGCTTTTCCAAAGGCCTCCAGCACTGCCTGAAAGGAATCGGAATCAAGATTATCTCTCAGGAAAAAAAGTATTTTGTCCAGACCGCAGCCGGCAAAGCTTTCCTTCCATTTATTCAGCTGCCCTGCCGCTTCATGGAAAGCCAGAGTCTTGTATAGCGTTTCCAGTTCTTCACTCATAAGTTCTCCGGCATCCGCAATCGCCTGCTGCTTGCGCAGGTTATTCCGGCCTGCCAGTTCCCTGAAATCATCAATAGCAATCAAACGGCAGCCCGGAAGCGCACTTATTTCCCGGTCAATGTCCGCAGGCACCGCAATATCTATAAAAAGCCGTTCACGGCCATCCTTCAGTAATTCTGCGGCCTTTCCTGCGGTAATCGTGTAATGCGGGCTTTCCGTAGAGGATATAACCACATCCGCCTGCTTCAGAAAACGGTACCTTTCCCCATAATCCACCACAGTAAGATTGCTGCGTTCCCTGTCCGTTACACTGTGATTCCTTTTCGTGGCATAAACATGGATACTCCCTCTGTCAAGCAGGTTTTTGAGGATGATACTTCCCATTTTCCCGCTGCCGCCTATTAACAGAACCCGAAGCCCTTCTTCCCGGCCGCTCTGTGCGCCTTCTTCCCTCTTTATTGCATTTTCCGTCCGAAATACTTCATTGGAAACCAAAGTTGCAATGGATACAGAGGATTTGGAGATGTCCGTTTCTGTTTTTATTTTTTTTGCACAGGCCAAAGCCCCCTGAAAAGCCGTATTCAGCTCATATCCTGTCCTGTGTTCCTCACAGGAAAAAAGATAGGCCTGCCTGACCTGACCTAAAATTTCATCCTCCCCCAGCACCATGGAGTCCATACCGCAGGTAACTCTGTACAGATGCTCCAACGCCTTTTTCCCCTGAAAACGTTTTGCTATCCGGCGAAGCTCTGTCTCCTCCATACCGCTTTTCTCCGCCAGCAGCCTTTCCAATACCGGAAAAAGCGATTCTTTTCCGGTGGCATAAATCTCCGTCCGATTACAGGTTGCAAGCAGTACCGCCTGCTCAGCCTGCTCCAGAAGCTGTTTCTTTTCCTCCTGGGTAAATACGAAAATCCGGCGTATCTCCTCCGGCGCAGATTTAAAGCTGATACTGATACATTCCATTTCCTTCTCCGTTTCGCCGAATATACGGCCAAGTATTTTTTCTCAAAAAGGAGCGGAATATTCCGCCCCTTCCCAGTTTTTTTCTTCAGCTCCTGTTTTAGCAGGTAGCTCCGCCCTTTAAATGCAGCTGAGCTCCGATTATTTCATCCTTCCTGGAAAGGATTTCATCTCCCAGCAGCTGGGCCTCTACTTCAGCAAAGCCGATTCTGTTTACCGTATCCGCAAAGCGTTCCCCGGTCTTTCCCTGCTCCCTGAAAAGCAGGATTGCCTTTTCCAGTACGGCCAAAACCTCTTCCTCACCTGTGAATACCTTCGACAATGCCTTGCCATGCGCAGTTTTCTTTCCCCAGCGTCCGCCGATATATACCTTATAACCATAGATACCATCGTCCACTGCCTTGAATGGACATTTTCCAACACAGCGCCCGCAGTTGTTACATTTTTCTTTGTCTATAATCAGCTTGCCGTCCACAACTCTGGCCGCTTCCATAGGGCAAATATCCTCCACCTGGCATTTCCCGCATCCGCGGCAGATATCTACATTATAAGAGGGAATCCGCTGTCCTACAATACCAAAATCGTTCAAATCAGGTTTTACACAATTATTCGGGCATCCTCCGACAGCAATTTTAAATTTATGGGGCAGCTTTACCTCATGATAGCCATGGTAAAAGCGCTCATGTATTTTCTCTGACAATGCATAGGAATCCAGCTGTCCATACTGGCAGGTGGTGCCTTTGCAGGATACAACGGGACGTACCTTTGAGCCTGTTCCGCCCGTTTCCAGACCGCCTTCCGCCAGGAAATCCCGAAGCTCATCCAGCTTATCATAAGGCACTCCGACAATTTCCATGGTAAGTCTGGTAGTCATAACTACATCTCCACTGCCGTACCTGGCTGCCGCGTCCGCAATTCTTCGGTTTTCCTCTGCGGTAACTTTACCATTTCTGGTAATCACACGCACATTGAAATTATCGGTTCCTTTGTTATGCAGACACCCCAGGGCTTTCACGCGGGTGATTTCTTCCGGAGAAACCGTTACCTGTCCCGCCGCATTTCCTGTCCTGATTACATTAAAGAAGGATGAGCCTTCCAGCACCCTGGTATTGGTATAGCCATAGTGCTTCATCCTGTTCTGAAGCAGGTAGGCACGTTTGCCCTTTGCACATACAAGCAGAAGCTTTTCATCTTTTCCTAATCCCGGGATTTCTCCCCGAGGGTTGGCAAGCACCTGAGCATCAACAGCAGTCAGGTCCACATAGGTCACTCCGGGTATGGTGGGACCGGCGGGATTTACATCTATGATCCTGTAATCATCCGCCGCACCGGCCATATATTCAGCAGGCGTAAAGCTGTCCATAACACCATTCATTTTATTCAGCAGGATCTGTACCGCCGCCGTAAAGGGATGGATAGCTGTGGAGAACGGAGGTGCGTAGGCCAAATCCAGAGAGGTCATCTGCTCCAGCGTTCCTCCAAAGGTGATCGCCATGACAGCGATATCCGTCATCTTATCCACCGCTCCCGGCCCCAATACCTGAAGTCCCAGCAGTCTGCGGCTCTTCCTGTCCGCAATCAGCTTAACTGCAAAAAATGAGGAATCCGGATAATAGTGAGCCTTATCATCTGTCACTGACAGCACGGTCTCCACATCATAACCGGCCGCCTTAGCCGCTTCCTCCGTCAAGCCGGTACGTCCGCCGTTCAGCCCGGGAAGCTTGACTACGCCTGTTCCCAGAACCCCGGGATAGCTTACCTCTTCACCATTTAACGCAAGCGCCAGCGTACGCCCCTCCATATTGGCGGAGGAACCCATAGGAGACCACTGCCTTGCGCCGGTCAGCCGGTTTGTCACCATAGCACAGTCCCCTGCCGCATATACATCCGGGACATTAGTGCGCAGCTTTTCGTCTACCAGAATCGTTCCCTTGAACATTTCAATTCCGGTATCCTGCAAAAATCCGGTATTAGGCCGGATGCCAATGGAAAGTATCACCATATCGGCAGGCAGATGCCCTTTATCGGTCTGAACGCCTTCTGCTTTCAGCGTTCCGGTGATTCCTTCCAGTTTAGTGGAGGTAAGCACCCTGATTCCTTTTTTGGCAAGGTGGCGCACCGCATAATCCGCCATTTCAGGATCAAAACCCGGCATAATCTGGGGTGCCATATCCATTACCGTCACGCTTACTCCCTGCGCGAGAAGGTTTTCTGCAACCTCCAGACCGATAAATCCGCCGCCTACAACCACTGCCTTTTTTACCTGATTGGCCTTCAAATATTCTCTGGATTCAATTGCATCATCCGGTGTACGCATGGTAAATACTCCCGGAAGATTTACTCCTGTGAACGGAGGTACTATGGAAGAAGCGCCTGAAGCAATAACGCATGCATCATATGTATAAATTTCCTCGCCGCCTGTACGTAGATTCCGGACCACCGCCTTCTTTTCTTTTACATCCAGCCTTGTTACTTCCCGCTCTGTCTGTACAAGCGCGCCTGTGAGTGCTGAAAATTTTGCCGGTGTATTAACAATAAGCTGATCCTTTCCTTCAATCAGCTCTCCGACATAATAAGGCAGACCACAGCCTGCATAAGAAATATCCTTTCCTTTGGTAACAATCGTAACTTTCGCATCCGGCATTACTCTTTTTGCCTTTGCCGCCACTTTGGTTCCGGCAGCAACTCCGCCGATAACTAGTAAATTCATGCTGATTTTCTCCCCGTTGTATCTTTTTTATGTATTCTCAGTTATGAGTTTATGCGGCGAATTATGCCATCGGTTTTCGGCCGCACTATTTTAATAATAAAGGATTGACTGGATAATGTAAAATAATATATTTATTGGTATTCATAATAATTTTTTATCAATTATCCCTGCTGTTCACTCTTTCTGCATCTTATTTAAATTGGATGTTGAATAAGGCTGTCCGGAATAGTAAACTAACGTTAGGAGTTTTAAATTACAAAATTGTACGACAGGAGAAAAAGAAAATGAAATACGATTTTACTTCAATTATTGACAGGCAGGGGAAGGATTCCATCGCCGTAGACATTATTCCGTTCCCGGATGCCAAAGTACAGGAGGGCTTTTCCAAAATCCCCATGTGGGTGGCCGATATGAATTATGCCACAGTCCCCACCATCCAGGATGCAATTATTGAGCGTACAAAGCACCCTGCCTTCGGTTATTTTGATCCAAGAGAAGAATATTATGAAAGAATTATAGAATGGCAAAACAAAAGAAATGGCGTGGAAGGCCTTACAAAAGACGCTATTGGCTATGAAAACGGCGTCCTTGGCTGCGTTTGTGCAGCCGCACAGGCATTTACGGCTCCCGGTGAAGCAGTGCTGCTCCATGCGCCCACATATGTCGGCTTTACCGGCGCCCTGGAAAGCAACGGCCGCAAAATCATCCACAGTGACCTCGTCCGTGACGAAGAAGGCATCTGGCGTATGGATTATGAAGACATGGATAAAAAGCTGAAGCAGTATCATATTCATTTTGCCGTATTCTGCTCTCCCCATAATCCCTGCGGACGTGTATGGACCCGTGAGGAAATTGAAAAAGCAATGGACGTTTATGCAAGAAATAACTGCGTTGTTGTCTCCGATGAAATATGGTCTGATTTGACCCTGGAGGGATATCAGCATATTCCAACACAATCTGTATCCGAGGATGCAAGAAACAGAACCATTGCTGTATATGCTCCTTCCAAAACCTTCAACCTTGCCGGGCTGATCGGCTCCTACCATATTATTTATAATCCATACCTGCGTGATCGGGTCAAAAAGCAATCGGAGCTGTCCCACTACAACAGCATGAATGTTCTCTCCATGCACGCCCTAATCGGCGCTTACCAGCCGGAAGGGTATGAATGGGTGGACGAGCTGCGTCAGGTACTCACTGAAAATGTGGATTATGCTTACCATTATATATGTGAACATTTTAAAGGAGTCGACCTCGCCAGGCCGCAGGGAACCTATATGTTATATCTGGATTGTGAAAAATGGTGTGAAGAGCATCATAAATCCATGGATGAGCTTATCAGAGCGGGTATCAGCGTCGGCGTTATCTGGCAGGACGGACGGCCCTTTCACAGGCCTTATGCAATCCGTATAAATCTTGCAGTCCCGCATTCTCTTGTTGTGGAAGCTATGGATCGGCTGGATAAGTATGTATTTAACAAAGGCTGAGTCCCTAAAAGGCACAGGCCGGCGCATTTCTGCTGCCGGCCTGTACTGACAATCCATTTATTCTTCAATCCAAATCACATTTACGGAATGCGCTTTCAAGGCAATCTCCATTCCCATTCTGAACGCTCCGGCCTCTGATTCTTCAATCCGTACCTCTTCGTACCCCATATCATTGTAGGATTCCGTACTGTTTCCGCTGATGGTAAACAGCTTCACGTTTCCTTTGGCAGAATGAAAATTCAAAGATAACGTAAGCGCTTCCTCCGGTTCCTTGTTCACAGCCGCAATCGCAAGCCCTGGCCTGTCGGACCATTTTGTTGCCACAATATCCAGAGCATCCACCGAAAGCTCACGGCCATCCTTGGCTTTTACTTTCATGGACGGCGTTTCCTTCGACCAGGTATCCAGGACAATATCTCCCAGATAGTTCACATACAAATCAAACACATGATAAGTTGAACGAAGGACAATACCCTCGGGACAGGTATATATACAGCCTCTGGTATTTACCACCGGAGCAAAATTAGCCATTCCCACAATATCGCAGTTCCGGTTCAGTTCATTTAAGAAACAGGCTGTAAATACGGCATCCGCCATGGTATATTTCGTATTATCATCGTTTTTATCCCTGGGATACAGATATTCTTCCCTGGTTACCCCCTGTTTGATGGTATGGACATTTGGGTGATACCAGCCTCTTAAGTTCCACTCATCAAAAGCGATCTTAATCTTCTTATCCAGCTTCATCGCCGTCAACAGGCCGCGGACCTCATCAATGGAATGTCCGAGCCGGTCCGTGTAAGCCATTACCTGTTCATAATTGGCATAATCGTTCGTCTGATGGATACCGTCCCAGTATTCATGAATGGAAATCCAGTCCAGAAATTCACCGCAGTTTTCAAGAAGCTCAATATTCCAGTGAATATCAGTCAAAGCCGCTGCCGTCAGTTCGGTAGTGGGATCTACATGCTTGATCATTTTTGCAGCTTCTTTTACAAGCCTTCCCCATTCGGAAGCTGTTTTCGCACCGATTTCCCAGAAACCGTAATTCTCGTTGCCGATACTCCAGTATTTAACCTTATGAGGCTGCTCATAGCCGTTTTCAATACGCCATTTCGCATATTTCCCCTCACTTTCCAGATTGCAGTACTCCACCCAGTCGCTCATTTCCTCTGCGGTGCCCGTGCCTGCATTTGTACAAATGTAAGGTTCACAGCCTGTTTTCCGGCACAGCTTTATGTATTCATCCGTACCAAAGGAGTTCGGATCCTCCACACGCCAGGCTTTGTCAAAAAAAGGCTGCCTTTCTTTTCCCACCGCGTCCTTCCAGTGGTAGGAGGATACAAAACAGCCTCCCGGCCAGCGCAGAATGGGCATTTTAATCCGCCGCATTGCCTCCAGCACATCTGTCCTGAAGCCATCTTCATCCGCGAACGGAGACTGGGGATCATAGACACCGCCGTAAATCTGGCGATGGAAATGTTCAATAAACTGTCCGTAAAGCATGGGGCTTCGCCGGCCTATTTCACGGTCGGGATTCAGAAATACCTTCATAAAATTCTCTCCTTCCTGCTGTGTGCGTCAGCCCGGCATCCGATTTTCCAGTGAGGACGAAATGTCTCTCCGCAACAGTTCCAGCGCCTTATCCAGGTCTTTATCCTGCAGCGCCCTGTAAATTCCCACATGCGGCTCTTCATCAAAGCAGTCATCCATACTCTGCTTTTTATTCCAGGAAAACTGGGCATAAATCCTTTTCTGGATGCCAAGGCTTTCCTTCAGGAATTTCATCAGAAGCTGATTGTCCGCATAGGATGCCAGAAGCAAATGGAATTGTTCATTATCCTCCCAAACCCTCCATACATCCACAGGCTCCAGCTGCATCCGCGCCGTATTATCTATATGGGCCTTGATATCAGGCAGATGATACTGGATAATATTGTCGAAACCGGCCTTCAGGGCTTCCGTTTCCAAAATACAGCGGAGCTTCGTAATATCTCTGGCGTCCTTTTCCTTCATTTTTACTACCACGTAGCCGTAGCGGGGAACATTGCGCAGCACTCCTTCGCTGCACAATTTAATCAGCGCCTCTCTTACCGGCGCTTTGCTGACGCCAAACAGCTCAACGAGCCTCTTTTCATTCAGCACCTGCTCCTCTTCCGACGCATTTTTAATAATGAGTTCAAGAATTTCATCATGGATTTTTTCGGATAAAAGTTCTTTCTTCTCCGTTGTAAAATTTATGTCTTCTGCCAGCTGCATAGTCATCTTCCTTTCCTTATATTAATCATATCAGTAATATTTCTAACATTATCATATCTGCTTTTACATAATTTTTCAAGTTCTTTCAACAATTTTTCTGCGGAATTAAGCATATATGATGGCCGCAGCTAACCCACAGGAGAAGAAGCAGCGGCAGAAGCCCTGGTTGGAAATGCCTGTAGCTTATATGCCGCACCAGCATAAAAATTGCCGGCTCTCCTGAAATGGTATGCCGGCAGCTGTAATAAGATATATTTTTGTAGTTGTGATAGAACCGAACAGCTACATAGTACCAGTGTAATGGATTTCGATGGGAGAATTTCGATGAGCAATCTTCCATGAGCGAATATCCATGAACGATTTTCTGCTGGAATCACTGGCTGGATATTATGTGCCTCAAATGGCGCCTTCTGCTCCTGGGGTTGCGTCAGTTTTCTCCAAACGCCTCCTGCTGATTTCTAGGTACTCCTCCCTCATCTCCAGCCCGATGAATTTTCTGCCCAGCCTTTTGGCTGCCACTCCTGTGGTTCCGGAGCCGCAGAAGGGATCCATAACAAGCATTCCTTCCGCCGTGGATGCGAGCACAATTCTTTCAAGCAGGTATTCAGGCTTCTGGGTGGGATGCTTTCCTTCTTTTTTTTCCGTGGATTTGGTCAGGCTCCCGGTCCAGACATCCTTCATCTGCTTGCCGCCGTTTACCTCCTTCATCAGCTCATAATTGAAAAGGTGATGGGATTTCCGATCCGCCTTCTGCGCCCAGAGAATGGTTTCCGTGGAATGAGTGAAGCAGCGGCAGGCCAGATTCGGCGGCGGATTGGTTTTCTGCCAGGTGATGTTGTTGATGATTTTATAACCCTCCTGCTCCAGGGCCATGCCGATGGAATAAATATTATGGAGCGTTCCTGAAATCCAGATGGTACCGTCCGGCTTCAGCACCTTTTTGCACAGGCGCAGCCACCTGCGGTTAAAGGCATGCTTGGAGCCGCAGTCCATTCCCTGATCCCATTCCCCCTTATTCACCGAAACCATTTTCCCGCCCTGACAGGTAACACCGTCGTTGCTTAAAAAATACGGGGGATCAGCAAAAATCATATCCACGCTTTCCGGTTCCATTTTCAGCAGCAGCCGGAAGCTGTCTCCCAGATAGAGCTGTTCATTTTCTGTTTCATAATATGGCTTTTGCCTGGTATGCAGTAATTTTTCCATGTACCTGTCCTAATAGTTTGTTATAATAATCTCTTCTCCCACACGTTTGCTTGCATCGGAGTTAATGTTTCGTTTCACCTGTACCACTTCCTTTGTAAATCCCTCGTACAATTCATTGATAAAAACCGTGTTGTGATTCGTCAGCATGCAGCTGCAGCCTCTTTCCGTAAGTTCACGGAACAGCCGGGCCAGCCTTTCATGGCTCTCCACGTCAAAACCTTCCTTGGTATAGGATTCAAAGGAGGATGGATTCAGCGGCGCATAGGGACTGTCAAAGAACACAAAATCCCCCTGCTCTGCATCCCTGCAGGACTCCTCAAAATCTCCCTGTAAAATCGTGACATTCTGCAGGTATTCCGAAACCTCCCGTATATTTTCCGGGCTGCAGGATTTTGCCTTGCTGTTATTGAAAGGGACGTTGAACAGTCCTTTTTCATTGACACGGTAAAGGCCGTTAAAGCAGTGTTTGTTTATATAGAGAAACAGGGCGGCAAGCTCCACATCATATTCACCCTTCATCATTTTTTCATTATATGCGGCCCTCTTTGCGTAATAAAAAACCTTCCGGTCCGTCTCCGCTTCCCCGTCCAGCTGTTCCACCGCATCAATTATGGCTTCAGGGCTTAGCTTAATCTGTCTGTATAAATTCACAAGAGAACCGTTGATATCGTTAATGACAGCACGTTCAGGGCAAAGAGCGAACAAAACCGCTCCTCCCCCTACAAAAGGCTCATAATAGGTATGATAATTTTCTGGCAGCCTTGCGCTGATCTGCGGCAGCAGCTGCCGTTTACCGCCCGCCCATTTGATGAACGGCGCGATGGGTGATATATTCATGCTGTATTCCTTCGCTTCTCCTGCGTACCTTCTGTTTTCCGGCGCGTTCCGGGCAGATGCCGTTTGCGCGCCTTTTTATTATAGAAGAAAGCCGGAAAAATAACAACCCAAATCATAACGTTTGCTTCATCGTTTGCTTCCGCTCCCAAGTCATAGCATATGCTACATCGTTTGCTTGGATGTTTGCTTCCTGTAATGGTTCGCTGTAATGGTTCACTGTAACGGTTCAGGCAATGGAACAGTTACCGCCTCTTCCATATGTTTATTCTGTGGTTTTTTTCCATATCGCTTCACAGCCTGCGCAGCCGTTCCATCCAGTAAAAATAGCTGCATGCCAGAATTAAATCAGCTCCTATCCAGGCACAGACCTCTCCATAAAAAACTCCCGACTGCCCGATCAGCGGCGGCAGCAGCAGGGCGCAGCCGGTACGCATCACCAGCTGGGCAATGCTGGATACCATAGGCAGCACCGAATTTCCCAGTCCCTGGATACAGGAACGGATTATATATAAAATGTAAAGTAGAGGGAAAAACAGGGCCAGCACCTGAAGAAAGTGATATCCGATTTCCATCGCCGCCGCTGCCGCCGCACCGTCCCCGGTCAGGAAACAGCCAAGAACCGGCCTGCCGAAAAGGATCATAACTGCCGACATAATAAGCGCTGTCGCCGTCCCGATGAGGCCGGCTGCCTTAAGACCCCTGCCGATTCTGTCAAATCTGGCGGCTCCCAGATTCTGTCCCGCATAAGTGGACATGGCATATCCGTAGGAGGAGGCCGCAATCTCCAGCAGCCCGTACAGCTTATTGGCAGCCGTATAGCCTGCGATGAAAACAACACCAAAGCCATTGATAACCGACTGGACAATTAATCCGCCCAATGCCGTTATCATATTCTGAAGCCCCATGGGAAGTCCCAGTTTCAGCTGTTCCTTCAGCATAGTGCGGTCAGGCCGGCATGTTTCCTGATTCAGGGAAAGCAGGCTTTGCTCTCCGGAGAGCAGACCGCTTCCCTGCAGCTTTATAAAGCAAAAGAGGGCCGCAAGGACCTGAGACAGCACCGTTGCAAAGGCTGCACCGGGGATTCCCAGATGAAATCCAAATACGAAAAGGATGTCCAGCACTATATTGCAGAAGGAGGAAATGGTCATCGCCTGCAGTGGTGTTTTGCTGTTTCCCACCGCACGCAGTATGGCAGCGAGAAGATTATAGGCAAAGGCTACCGGCAGGCTTCCATAAAGAATCCTCAGGTAGCCAAGAGACAGTCCCATGATTTCCTCAGGTGTATGCAGCAGCACCAGAACAGGCCTGAGCATCAGCTGCCCCAGTACAGTAAACGCAGCCGCCATCCCCAATGACAGAAATATGGCACCTGACACCGCTTTTTTCATGCCCTCTTCATCATTTGCCCCAAAACGTTGGGCTATTACAACAGAAAAGCCCTGTACCACTCCCTGTACAAGCCCGAACATAAGGAAGGTCAGCCATTCCGAAGCTCCCAGTGCGGCAAGGGCGCCGACTCCCAGCGCCTGTCCCACCACCATGGTGTCTACAAAGGTATAAAACTGTTGAAATACGTTTCCCAGCATCAAAGGAAGGGCGAACTGAAGTATCAGCCGGGCCGGCGGGCCGGAAGTCATATCTCTGGTCTGCATTGTTTTTCTCCATGTGATTCTGATTATTCTTTGTCTTCTGACAGTTTATCATATCCAGTGGGGATTGCCCAGAAAAAAATACGGCAGCGTCAGGTACACGCCACCGTATTCAGTCCTTCGGATCCGTTATTTGTAGAACTCAAACCACTCTACAGTAATTCCCGGCATCTTGGTAGGTGTCAGGCACAGATCATAATATCCTTTTTCCAGGCTTACGTCGCCCATTTCCCGGACAATAGAAACACCGTTCGTGCCGTTGAGCTGAGGCGTCATGAAACGGATGCCGTTCAGGCTGGCATTGCAGGCAGACTGTGCGCGGAAATCCGGATTATCCGTCTTCATCTGTATCCGTACGTGATATACGCCGGCTTCTTCCACGGCAAACAGGACATGCTCGTTCATGGGGGTGGCAAGCCTGCAGGAATCCTTCAGAAGCGCGGCTTTTCCGGAAGCTTCGCCATTTTCTGTACGTGCCGGAATCAGTTCTGGTTCTTCCTCAGGAAGCAGGGCTCTTTCCATGACGGGGGCCTTCATCAGGAAGCGGCAGATATTTGCCGCGCAGCGCTGAAGCTCACCCAGCGTCAATTCGCCTTTTCCCAGGGCTTTCAGGGTATTGTCACCCATGGGATTATTTTCCGCAGCCAGATTGTCCACAACCATGTACAAATCGTTCTGGGAACGCACCATGGCCGCCGTATTTTCCCTGCTTTCCGCTCCTCCGAGGATGCAGTCGTTCATCGTTGACCACCAGTCGGTCATTACAATCCCCTCAAAGCCCCATTCTTTACGGAGGATTGTGGTGTTCAGATCGTAATTGGAGGCACTCCAGTGACCGTTAACCGGATTGTATGAGGTCATCACGGAATTGGCTCCACCTTCCCTGACAGCAATTTCAAAGGCCTTCAGATAAATTTCACGCAGCGCTCTTTCTGAAACCACAGCATTTACCTTGCTCCGTTCCTTTTCCTGGCTATTGCAGGCATAGTGCTTCATGGTGGCGTTGGAACCGCCGCGCATAATGCCGCGGATATTGGCTGCCGCCATTTTTCCCGTAAGAAGGGGATCCTCTGAAAAATACTCAAAGTTCCGGCCGTTGAGCGGATTGCGGTGAATATTGATGCCAGGCCCCAGGAGGGTGTCTATCTCGTTGCGCAGAAGCTCTTTCCCTTCCATTACATAGAGTTCTTCCACCAGCTTTGTGTCAAAGGTACAGGCAAGCAGTGTTCCGATAGGCACCTGAGTTGCCTGTGCGCCCACATCCATACGGATACCGGAGGGGCCGTCCGCAGCCGCGGCAATCGGGATTCCATAGGTTTCACGCAGAGAATTGCTCAGGCCGCCGAAGCAGGAGGCCACGCCAGGTGTTACCCTGGGGCTGCACATTCCTTCCCCGCGTACCAGTGTTGCCAGCTCCTCGGGTGTCAGCTGGGCAATGAAGGCTTCCATGGACTCCGCTTTATCCAGTACGTCCTTAAGCTGAATTCCCCGGCTGCCGGTCCTGGTAAGCGTGGGAGGCATATTGGCACGGATGCGTTCTGCCAGAGAAACTGTTGCCGTAGGTACTTTTTGTCCTGTTTTTTCATAGATGCTGCCCTGACATGCTCCCGGTTTCAGGCGGATAAATTCTTTTTCAGGAGCGCAGGCCTCTTCCAGGCGTTGTGTTACCGTAAGTCCGGCAACCTCATAGCCTTCCGCGCCGTCTACCATAACCGGCGCCACGTCGCGGACGCTGGTGCCGACATAAATCCGGTAGCAGCCTTCTTCCAGCACATAGCAGGCTTTGTTTCCGGTATAACCGCCGTCATCATAGGCCGCCATGGACGCGATGGGGAATGTAAGAAGCAGCTCCTCCTCTTCTCCCGGAGCCAGCAGTCCCGTCTTGGCAAATGCCGCCAGTTCCCTGGCGGGACGTCCCAGCTTTCCCTGGGGAGCGCTGAAGTAAACCTGTACCACTTCCCGGCCGGAATAACGGCTGCCCGTATTTTTTACATTGGCTTTCACGGTAATATTTCCGTTTTTCACATGCGCTTCCTGCAGCATCACGGAAAAATCGGTATAAGAAAGCCCGAAGCCGAAAGGATAGCGGACACGGTCCGGCGCGAAGGTTTCAAAATAGCGGTAGCCTACGTAAATATCTTCCTGGTAAATGTTTTCAAGCTCTCCGCCGTGATTGGCTGTGGAAGGGTAATCCGCCAGGCTGTAACAAATGGTATCCGCCAGCTTTCCGCTGGGGGTAACTCTGCCAGAAATCACATCGGCGGCCGCATTTCCGCCCTCCTGTCCGCCGTGCCATACATAAAGAATGGCTGTGACCGGATTTTCACAGGCTTCCTCCAGAAAACTCATGTCAATGACACAGGTTACGTTTAGAATGACGGCGGTCTTTTTAAAATGTCTGGTCACCATGGCGAGCAGTTCTTTTTCCGCGGCGTCCAGGCGGTAGCCGCCTTCCGTATCCTCATAGTCCTTGCCTTCGCCAGCTGTCCTGCCCAGGACTACCAGCGCTTTGTCGGATTTCTGTGCAGCTTTTTTTACAAGCTCCTCTGTTACCGGCATTTCCTTCTGGCTCCAGGGCTCCGCTGTCCAGCCTCCGCCTCCGTCATCAAAAGGATTTTCCTGGATCCATTGTTCATAAATGCCCGCCAGTTCCTCATTTATCTTCAAATTGTCACACTGGCGCAGGCTGTCCAGCAGGTTCGTGGCATAGGGTACATTTACCGCGCCTCCTGATCCTGTGCCGCTCCGGTAATAGTCCTTCTGGATTCTGCCGAAAACGGATACGCATTCTCCATCGGTAACCGGCAGTGTATGGTCCTCATTTTTCAGCAGGACCGCTCCCTGGGCCGCCGCCTCGCGGCAAAGCTGTGCAAATCCCTCAAGGGGAACGCCAATTAATTTCTTACTCATGAAGTTTCTACCTACTTTCTTTTGTCGTTGGTGCTTTTAGTATATCATATCCTGCTTTCGATTGAATACCTTAAAATCTTTACGTGTTATGTGTATCTTTTTGACATGGGGAGGGGAGGGATAAATCCGGTACAGCTTCTTTTTTCTGCAGCGGGGCCTGGCTTTATTGCTGCGTAAAGGAAGGGCCGACAGGTATGTCAAATCCCCCGCGGCATGCCGGCATAGTGTCGGAGGATTGACGCGGGGGATTGGGGATTTACATTATACTGTTTTGTCTGGTTATGCCTCGGGCTGCATGGATTCGATGATTCCGTCTGCGAGGGTATCGAGTTCTACAGCTTTATCGGGGTGGAGGGTGGAAGCAAGGGACAGTCTTTCGTTGATGACTGTCATATTTTTCATTTCCTCTTCGATGAATTTCTGCATCAGGTCTCCTGATTTGCAGGCCCAGGATCCATTTTCGATGAGGGCGAAGGTACGTTTCTGGAGGTTGAGGGCTTTCATATCGGAAAGGAAATTATGCATTACAGGATAAATTCCCAGGTTGTAGGTTACGCTGGCCAGCACGATGTGGCTTAAGCGGAAGGCCTCGGAAATGAGCTGGGATACGTGGGTATTGGAAACATCGTAAACAACTACATTTGTCATGCCTTTTTCACAGAGTTTCGCTGCCAGCGCCTGTGCGGCGGCTTCTGTATTGCCGTACATGGAAGCGTAGGCGATCATTACGCCTTTTTCTTCCGGCTCGTAGCGGCTCCAGCGGTCATATTTTTCGATAAAATATGCTACATTGGAACGCCATACGGGACCGTGAAGGGGGCAGATCATTTTGATATCCAGGCCGGAGGCCTTCTTGAGGAGGGCCTGGACGGGAGCGCCGTATTTGCCTACAATATTGGTGTAGTAGCGTCTTGCGTCGTCGATCCAGTCTCTTTCAAAGTCCACTTCATCATTGAACAGCTTGCCGTCCAGGGCGCCGAAGGAGCCGAAAGCATCTGCGGAGAAGAGGACTCCGGTTGTCACATCAAAGGTGACCATGGCTTCGGGCCAATGCACCATGGGGGCATTGACAAAGGTTACCGTATGTCTGCCAAAGCTCTGGGTATCGCCCTCGTTTACTTCAATCTGTTCATAATTATCAATGTCAAAGCCGAACTGACGCATCAGCATGAAGGCCTTGGGGGTGCTGATAATTTTTACTTTGGGGTAGCGGAGCAGGATTTCTTCGATGGATGCGCCGTGATCCGGTTCCATATGGTTGATTACCAGGTAATCCAGCTCTTTTCCCTGAAGCAGATAGTCCATGTTTTCCAGCAGCTGTCTGCAGGCGGACCAGTCTACAGTATCGAACAGCACCGTTTTTTCATCCAAAAGCAGATAAGCATTATAGGAAACGCCTCTGGGAATGGGATGAATATTTTCAAAAAGGGTAAGTCTGTGGTCATTGGCGCCCACCCAGTATAGATCTTCCGTTACATTTCTGACACAATACATTTTCTATTTCCTCCTTCTGGCCGTAGCCTACATAAACATATCCTTACTTTCCGCACATTCCGGACAAACCCAGTCAGCGGGCAGTTTTTCAAATAGTGTGCCCGGAGCGATGTCCGAGTCCGGATCTCCTGCCGCAGGATCGTATTCATAGCCGCAGCCGCCGCACACATAGGTTTTTCCGATTGCCGCCGGTTTGGGAGGCAGCGGCCGTTTCATTTTAACCATGGGCGGTGCCGGCTTCTTGGTTTCTCCATTATTAAGCGCTTCCGAAAGAAGCGGCAAAATCTCATTGACATCCCCGATGATTCCGTAATCACAGTTCTTGAAAATGGGCGCGTTGGCATTCTTGTTAATCGCCACAATGGTGGAGGCGTCCCGGATGCCCTTCAGGTGCTGTACAGCTCCCGAAATGCCGCAGGCAATATAGAGGTTGCCTGTGAATTTCTGGCCGGACATGCCCACATAGCGGTTCAGGGGCACGTATTTCAGGGTTTCGGCTACCGGCCTGGAGGAACCGATGGCCGCGCCTGCCTGTTTTGCCAGTTCTTCGATAAGCTTCATATTTTCCCTGGAGCCGATGCCTTTTCCGGCGGAAACCACTCTTTCTGCCAGCGGTATCGGGGTGTCCGCGGGAATTCCCACGCTGAAATCGTAACCGTCTTTTATAAGGGCCGCAACAAGGGCTGCAACTCTTTCCTGGGCGCTGCCTTCCTTTAAAATCATTTTTTTGCGGTAACCGGTAACCGGAGCCGGTTTCTTCATGATTTTCGCAGGACCGCCCGCTTCCCGGGGCATCTTTCCGATCAGATGGGAGGCGATGACAACGCGCTGGATTTCATTGGTTCCTTCATATATGGTAGTGATTTTCGCATCCCTGTAGGCGCGCTCCACTTCCATTCCCTTCAGATAGCCGCTTCCTCCGAATATCTGCAGGGCGTCATTGGTCACCTCCAGGGATATATCGGAAGCATACTGCTTCGCCATTGCCGCTTCCATGCCATAGGGTTCGTGGTGTTCCTTCAGTTCCGCCGCGCTGTAGATAAGGAAACGGGCGCAGCGCAGCTTGGTTGCCATATCAGCCAGCTTAAAGGATACGATCTGCTGCTGGCAGATGGGCTTTCCGAACTGTACGCGTTCTTTGGAATATTCCAGCGCATGTTCAAATGCACCCTGTGCAATCCCCAGCGCCTGGGAGGCGATTCCGATGCGTCCGCCGTCCAGCGTAGCCATGGCGATTTTGAAGCCCTGTCCTTCCTTTCCAAGAAGGTTTTCCCTGGGAACCTTTACATCGTTGAATATCAATTCTGCAGTGGATGAGGACCGAATACCCATTTTATCATAATGATCTCCGAATTCAAAGCCTTCCCAGCCTTTTTCTACGATAAATGCAGAAATTCCTCTGGTTCCGATATCCGGGGTAGTCACAGCGAATACTACGTACGTGTCTGCCTTCGGCGCATTCGTTATGAATATCTTTCCACCATTCAGCAGGTAATAATCACCCTTCAGTATGGCAGTTGTCTCGGTTCCGCCCGCATCAGAGCCTGCGTTGGGTTCGGTGAGGCCGAATGCGCCTATTTTCTCCCCCTTTGCCAGAGGCGTCAGATACTTCCGCTTCTGTTCCTCCGTGCCGAAGGCGAAAATCGGCCAGGAACCAAGGGATACATGTGCGGAAAGAATGACTCCTGTCCCGCCGTCCACTCTGGACAGCTCCTCCACCGCGATTGCATAGCTGAGCACATCCAACCCGGCGCCGCCGTATTCCTTGGGATATGGAATCCCCATCAGTCCCATTTCCCCCAGCTTCTTTATCGCTTCCGTTGGAAATTCATTATTCTGATCCATCAGAAACGCTATTGGTTTTACTTCGCTTTCCGCGAACTCCCTCATTTTTTGTCTGAACGCTTCATGCTCCTGTGTCGTTTGATAAAGCATACTTAGTTCCCCCTTTATGTGTTTGGATGGCAAGGAACTGTCTGTATAAATGTAATTCTGTACAGTTCCCAAGTGATTCGTGACTGTCAGGTCACAGTGTCTTTATATATTTACTGCCAAAGGTACGGCAGATATGTTTCCGATTGCCGTGCTTTTCCCCATTTTTACAACGGCAATACTTGACTTTTTTTATCCACTTTTATATCCAAAAAAATTATTCCTTTTCCCCAAATAATATCCAGTAAAGACTCCGGGATCTGAATTCCCGGTCAATTGCCTGCTGTACCCTGGCAAGCTGTGCGTGGACGTTGCAGGGCGTCCCGCTTTTGTCACGCCATTCGCACTGGTAATCCGCATTCATGCAGGCCGCAAGGCGGGCATTCGTCTCCACTGCGCCGACCAGATCGTACAGGCTGACCTCATGCAGGTCCGCTTCCAGCTGGCAGCCGCCGTTTACGCCCCGGATAATCCGGATGATTCCTGCTTTTTCCAGCTTTTTTATGATTTTGTAGGTAAATTTCAGCGGCAGCGTCTCCTTTTCCGCCAGCTCCCCTACTGTCAGGCAGGAGCCCTGGGCAAGTGAACGGAGGATGCGGAGCGCGTAATCCGTTTCCCGTGTGATTAACAAGCAGTCGGCCTCCTTTTCTTCTATAGTTTAACTATAGTAAAGTGGAGTAATTTTGTCAAGATTAGATTTGCGGGAATCCATAGATTTTTTAAGTGGTATCAGGTAAAATGAGGAAATAAGAAAAAACAGAGTTTCATAGCCTTCAGAAGGAAGGCCGGGGTACGCCAGGAACTCCTGGCAACAGGGAGGGAATACCATGAAGGATTACGTCCGACAGAACAAATCGGCCTGGGAATTCAACGCCTATGAATTCTGGGTGGAGCACGACGGTACTCCTGAGGAGCGCGCCCGAAAGGATTTGGAAGATCCTGTGGGAATGCTGAAAAAATATGCGGCGTATTTTGATACCTTTGAAGGAATCAGGGTTGCCAATATCTGTGGCTCCTGCGGTAAAAAGGCCATTCCGCTGGCAGTTCTCGGCGCGGAGGTGACCATATTCGACATCTCGGAGAGAAACATGCGGTATGCCCTGGAAACGGCAGAGGCGGCCGGCGTGTCCGTTGATTTTGTCCTGGGTGATGTGCTGGAAGCCGATATGGAAAAATACGGAGGCTTTTTTGATGTGGTGTTCATGGAAGGCGGCATCCTTCATTATTTTCATGACATCGGGAAATTCATGGAGGTCATGCATTCCTTTCTCCGTCCGGGCGGCCGCATGATTGCAAGCGATTTCCATCCTTTCCAGAAGGTGATGGATATTATGGACTTTGAGCAGCCGGTGACCGATTATTTTTCTACAGAAATTATCCGCGGGGAAATGGCGCATGCCAGGTTTTATCCTGAGGAAATCCGGAAGCAGTTTCCGATGTGTGAATATAGGAAATATACGATGAGTGAAATCATAAATGCCGTTATCGAAAGCGGCTTTCTACTGAAGCGTTTTGACGAGCATCCGGCCTGGACCGATAAGCGGTACCCGGGAGAATTTACAATCCTCGCAGTCAGGGATTCTAATGTCCAAAATGCTGCCGGCGAAAGACACGGATAAATGGGATAAGGAGGTTTTGTATGCGCACTGAAAAGGAAATGCTGGATATGATTCTTGAAACTGCCAACGCAGATGCGCGGATACGCGCTGTAACCATGGAAGGCTCCCGGGCAAATCCCAATGCTGTCCATGATGAATATTCTGACTTTGATATCACCTTTTTTGTTACTGATGTGCGGGAGTTTACCCGGGATAAGGAATGGATTCACCGGCTGGGTGATATCCTGATTGTTCAGTGTCCCACGGACTGGTATTCCCACCCTTATGATTATAACAGCCGCGATCCCTTCGCTTTTCTTATACAGTTTGCTGACGGGAACCGGATTGACCTTACCCTGCGGGATGTGGGCCTGATTTCAGGGGAGGCTGAAAATAAGGAACCGCGGATCGTCCTGCTGAATAAGGACAATTTTCCTTCCCTGCTGCCGATTGGGTCGGAAGAAGCCTTTTTTTTTCAGCCGCCCGGAGAAATGGAGTTTTACAATACCTGCAACGAATTCCGCTGGCTGTGTCTGTATGTGGCCAAGGGAGTGTGCCGGAAGGAGCTGTACTACTCCAAGCATGCCTACGATGTGCTGGCTATGCCCATGTTTCTTAAGATGCTGAACTGGAAGGTGGGGATAGACCATAATTTTCAGGTCAGCACCGGCAGCTCCTGCAAATATCTGAAGCGCTTTCTGACAGAGGAAGAGATGGCGCGGTTCCAGGGCATTTTCCCCGGCGGGGATTATGAGGATATCAGCAGGTGCCTTTTTCTTATGTATGATTATTTTGATGAACTGGCAGGATTTGTGGCGGAGCATTTTGGCTTTGTCCATGATGTGCGGGAAACATGCAGAGTAAGACACTTTCTTGAAGAAAGGCTATGTGGGGCGTGACCGGTACCATAGACGGAAAATAAGAGCCCGGGAAGTTCCGCCAAACCAATGCTTCATGCAGTGCCGCAGGCAAGCCTGCGATATAGGGGTATAAAAATGTATCGTGTAAATGGTTCAAATCCATTACTGGACAATTTGCTTACGGAAAAGGACCGGTGCTGCTTTAATTTGTTTTACCGCATACGAGAGGATGCCGGAGCCTTTATTGCCACGGATGGAAGTACCTGTATTCTTGCGCAGAGCAATCCCCATACGCCGGTCTGGATATGGCTGAAAAATTCACCGGATGAAAAAAGCCGCGTTGAAATTTCGTCCATCCTCCGGGAACGTTTTTCCGCCTGCGGCCGGATTGCCGTAAATGCGTATGAGCCATATACAGAAGCGCTGCTGCGAAGCTTTGCAAACAGCGAGCACGCCGAATACCGGATAAACAAACGGCTGAATGTTTATGCCTGTCCCAGCGTCCATCCGGTGCAAAAACGCGGAAGAATGCTGCCGGCTGCGCCCTGTTATCAGGAAGAAATCGCACAGCTTATCACTGTTATGATGCGGGATGCGGATCTGCAGGAGCCTGATCGGGAGGAAGCCCGACAGTATGCGGAGGGAAAGTCTGTGTCGGGCAGTCTGTTTTTATGGGAGAATGAAGAGGGGAAAATTGTTTCCATGACAGATATTACTCATAGGACGGAGCGGTATGCCAGGCTCAACGCCGTTGTTACAGCAAGGGAGCACCGGGGACAGGGATATGCTGAAATGCTGGTATCCTCAGTGACACAGCTGCTGCAGGACGGCCTGACTCCCATGCTTTATGCCGATGCCGGGTATCCGCCGTCCAATGCAGTCTACAGGAAAATCGGGTATGTGAAGCAGGGGGAAATTACGGAACAGGAGATTTTCAGGAAAGGATAAGGCCGCGATTATTTCTCTTCAGTGTAGTATTTCCTGCTTTATCTCCTATTCCGCCGTATTCCATCCGCCGTCTTACTTATAGAATTCCTTCACAGCCTCTCCGATATACTCCGCCGCCCCTTCCCCATACCGGGCGTCCATTGTCTTCTTCATGGACTCGTCGTTAAGATACAGCTCCGCCATATCCAGCATCAGTTTTTTTACATCCGGCATCTGATACAGCTGTTTGGAGACAAAATCCAGTTCTCCAATCAGCGATTTTATTTCAAAGGATGCGGTATCCGTCCCTTTTTTATCAGCTATTTTATGGTAAATGCCGTCTATTCTGTTCTGGTAAGCCTGCACCACCTCGGCGCCGTTTGGATTTTTTACCGCATTCATCGCGGCATCCTTATTTCCATACCATTCCACTATTTTTTTGAAATTCTCCTGTACCGAAGGGTCGGATGCATTTTCCACAAAATGCTTCTGAAAATTCTCCAGGTTTCCATACTCGCCGGTAATGCCCGCAAGCTCCTCTTCCTTTAAATTTTCTACGATTGTACGGCACATTTCCTCTATTTCAGCTTTGTCAAACATTGCAAAATCCATCTCATTTTCTCCTTTCAGGATATCATCGATGCTGCTTATTAACCGGTTCAGCCGATCCTTTTTCAGCTGCAGCATTTTCTTCTGGCTTCTCAGGATCGTGTCTCTGTCAAGGGCAGGATTTTCCATAACCGCTTTGATTTCCAGAAGCGGCATATCAAATTCCCGGAAAAACAGTATCTGCTGCAAACGTTCCAGGGCTTTATCGTCATAAAGCCGGTATCCCGCTGCACTGCATGAGGTGGGCTTCAGCAGTCCGATTTCGTCGTAATAGTGCAGCGTGCGTACGCTGATACCGGTCAGTTTGGATACATCCTTTACTGTTCTCATCTGGGAACCTCCTGTTCTTGATGAAATCACTTTAACCCCTGCCGGTCCGTGAGGGTCAATACCTGAATTGAGAAAATTGAGAAAATTTTAATATTCTTTACAATCCTGATATCTAGACTTGTTATGGCTTTATTCTGGTTTTGTTCTGTCTATATTTTAAATTTATTATGAATATATTCTGTTTTTACCGTGATGTACGGCTGAGATTATATTTGAGAATGTCCGCGGTCAGCCAGTCAATGGCATCCTGCCAGCCGGAAAAACTCTGCTTTCCCTTTCTTCTCATCAGTTGTGAAAAATAGGTGCTTACCACGGCTGCCTGGCCATGGCTTCCCTTTTCCGTCATTCTCGCCCTGACCGGATAGGCGGCCAGTATCCCGGCGTATGTTTCGGACTGGAAAATAGCATTTCTGCTGGACAGGAGTGAGATTTCGCAGGTGTTTCCCTCTCTTAAGCAGAAAAAATTCTCCAGGGCTTTTCCTACAAGCTCAGGAGAACGGTATACACCAAAGGAATAGGCATCTACTGTTCTGCTTTCCGAATTCAGCAGGACACATAGATATATCTCGCCATCCTCCGATGTTTTATAGGTGCCGATGCCAACACAATATGCATTATTCGGGTAATACGCTTTTTCCTGACAATGGGCTTTTTCTGGTGTTCCTTCTGTCTGCAGCCGGATAATCCCATCTGCCGCCGGATGCAGCTCCTCATCCTGTTTCCACAGGTAAATATCTTCAGGGAGCGTTTTATATTCCTCCAGATACAGGATCGGATTGAGGGACAGCAGCCGCATCTGTCTGTCCCACTCCTCCGTATCCTTATATGTGAAAGCCAGTTCCTGCAATGTATATCTGAAATCCATAGATTCTCCTTCTGATTCTTGTGGATATTTCTTTTAACAAATAGATCATATCAGTATGGGAAAATGCCTGTCCACAGTCTCTTCCAGGGATTCATTTGAACTATCTATGATACTTCCTGGCATTTTTGCACCAAGCCATGCCTGCTGTTCATACCATTTATCGATAAATTCTGGTCCGGCAGTCCACCCCTTCCGTGAAATATCCCGATCAATACAGATCTTTCTCTCCGGAAGCAGAATTCTAAAAACAGGCTGCAGCCCTGACTTTTTCAATGGTAACAGATAGTCTTCTAAAACTTCCCATTCAATAATATATGTCACTATAACGGAATATCCAAACCTCAGCACAACCTTCATCGTTTCAATTACTTCCCCGTGTACCAGATAACCGCTGCGGTCTTTTATCCTGTGATTTCTTATTTCCCAGTTCACTCTTTTGCTTACTGCATTCCCTGAAAATATGGGTATGCTCCAGGAAGTAAATTTCCCGAATTCCTCTCTCCTGGGCATAGAAAATGAACTCCTGAAGCCATTCCCTTGTGTAAGGCCCTTTTTCCAAATGTACATGGGCGTCAATCATGGGAAAACTCCTTTCCATATTCTATAATTTCCTCCAGGATAGCCTCCCGGTCTACAAGTGAAAAATCAGTGGTATCCACAACAATACGGGGACCGTCTGCACAAAAGCTGTCCATTCCACGCTCCCTGATTCCATCACAGAAATTTTCATACGACAGGACTGGCGCAGGACAGGATTTCCCTTCTTTTTCCGGATAGCAGTCATTGACTACATGGCCGCGGTGTCTGTCGGGGCTTTCATTTCTTGCCAGGAAACGCTGATAAATAATCTCGTAATTTCCGGTCAGAACCACCGTGACTGCATGATAGGAATATTTTTGCAATAAGAACAGAATACCCTCCCGGGAAATATTCTCAAAATTATTTTCCAGGATAAACGGCCGGCCGCATTTCATCAGCTGCCGGGCGGTATAATACAGGATGTTCATGGCGGAGATCCCCAAAGCTACTTTCTCACTGCGGGAGGCAAAGCCCACATCATCGAACAGGATTTCTTTTATTTTATCCTTTGAGAGCATCGGAAGCCGGAGTCTTTCCGCCAGGAACTCCGCCATGGTGCTCTTGCCTGACGCCGGGATGCCTGTCACTAAAATACAATACATATTCTCTCCTCACCATATTTAAAACATATAAAAAGGAAACATGGAGCATATTTTGACATCTTCACCTATCTTTCCAACCTGAATATATCAATGTAAATCTGCAAGTTCGATGGCAATTCCCTTTTCCTTCGCCTGCTGCAAAAAATCTTCTGCTATTCCTGTATCCGTTATCAGCAAATCGTAATCTTCCGCTGAACATACGGAATGAACCGCATTTTTTCCTATTTTCGCTGAGGGGTACAATCCAATGTTCATAGAACTGCTCTCCATTACCGCCCTGCCAAATTCAACGCCGGCGCTATTATGTATGGATGCACCAAATTCCAGAGAAAATGCGTCATGTGACAGGAATGCCCTGTCTATGCGTATATTTCTGACCATCTGCACCGTATAGTAATCATGGCAGTGACCCCGGTGGGACATTTCTCCACCCAAAAGAATGACTGAAATATTCTCCTTCTTCCGCAGTACCTGGGCAATTGTAACAGAATTAGTCAGTATTGTAATCTGCAGATTACCGGGAATATGCAGCGCCATGTAATAACCTACGGAGGAGGTTGTAATATAGATCACATCATTATCTTTAATGTGTTCCAGTGCTTTTCGTGCAACAGCCAGATAATCTGCCTTCACCTCAGTTAAATCCTCCGGGTTATAAGTTTCCTCCGGCATGATTCCTTTGGGTTGTGCGGCTATCGCCCCGCCATGTGTCCTCTGGAGAAGCCCACGGCTCTCCAGAAAACGAAGATCCCTTCTGGCACAGTCGGCAGATATATTGTATAATTCCTGGATCTGTGCAACCTGGATTCTCCCGGTTGCATTTATTCTTTTTAAGATGTCTTTTTGTCTTTCCTCCATGAACATGGCGTTGGTTCTCCTTATGATTTATGGAATGTCTTATGATGTATTCATATAACGTTTTCTTATTTATATTTGTTTATATTTATTTATTCTTATTTTAATTTGATTATACTTAATAAAATATTCTTCTGCAAGGTGTTCTTGCTTTTTTCTTATTTCAGAATATACACACATAACTTTTCAGATAACTGAACCAAAATCATTTAGATACCTTCAGTAAAAAGGAAACATTTAACAAAGTTTAAGAGTTCGAATTAAATTCTCTGAAACATGTAAGTAAAAAATCTCAATATGCCGTTTGTTCAGTTGTAATTGCTTTAAATAACGACAAATAAGCAGATTTTCATCTGCTTAAAAATTACTATAACCATGAATGGCTATGGATTTATTTAAACCTTTCCCATAACAACCTTACATTTTCTCTTAGTTCATCTGAAAATTCGTCCAAATCATCAAAAATAATCACTCCGTCCTGTAAAAAACGGACCAAATCAAACATCATATTCCCTTTATTAAGTTCTATACATACACCCGGAGTTTTCTTATCCGCTTTGATACGCTTTTCCATTTCCCAAAACTTTGTTGAGGCACGCTCATCACTGCTTAAATAAGTGATATAATCCTTAATAAGCCTTTCCATATAATTTTCCTGCCAGCCGGAAACTTTTTCCCTATAAAGCCTCCAATCACTTTTTGATGGTTCCATAAAAGAACTCCTCCTCTTCTATTTTCCACTTCGATTCAGCTTCATACAGTTCTCACAATGTGTTGCGGCTGTGAAAAAGATTCCCGAAAGGCACAGTTTGATTTTGGCAGAGCCATTATAATTCTCCGTTATAAACGCTTACTCAATCACTTTCCAATAACCAGTCTTTTTAGAACCAACTCTTTCTACATATCCATTTTTCTTCAAGAATGTGAGATTATTTTCCACCGCTGTTTCACTAATCCCCAGTATGTGATGCAATTCATTGGTAGTAATATTCGGATTATCTCTCATTTCTGTTACGATTCTTTGTCTTCTTGAATTTAATCCTTTTTTATCCCCAACTTTTTTCCCAACCTTATTCCCAGCTTTTTTTATTCGCTGAAGCGGGATTGTAACAACAATCGAGTTTTCTCTAAAAGTAAATGCTCCCTTTCCGTATGTTTCAATAATCTCAGGCACACCACGACCTGATTTTTCACTAATATGAAGCTGCAGAAAGATTTCTGATAACTTTTTATTTACAGGAATCGATTCCCCTAAGAAAAAGCCTTCCATAGTCTGTGCCGGCGCCAATGTTCCTCTTGATAAGATTTCAATCCTATCTGAGAATACAGAAATCATTGGCTCATTTCCACTTATCCAAAGATTATGCAAAATGGCATTTATGATTGCCTCTCTAAAGGCTTTGTTATCGAACAGTGGTGTTTCCGGACGTTCTACTACACGCTCACTCTCATCTGTCTGAATCAAATTCAATACATCGCATACCTTAAAACATCCTCTAAACTATAGAGCAAACAATCCTCCCCAACATATATCCACAGAATTCCCCCGCGGCATTCTCCTCTATCCACATATTTTTCTCCCCGGAATAGCATTCCAGGGCTTCCAGAATCAGGCCGGTATATTTTTCATCCACATTCCTTACTCCCCATTCCCCTCCAGCTTTCTTGGAGAGGACCAATCCTTCCTCCGCATACCCCAGCACACGGCACAGATTGAGGATTACATAAATCGGATTTTCACGGATGTCCTCTCTGGCGGATGCAATATCATTCATGATGCTCTCGAAATACATCTCCCTTGGCACCTCACCGAAAACCTCCGAAACAGCCGCTCCCCACAGGCATATTCCATAATGGCGGATAATCATGAAATGCCCGGCCAGATCCGGATCTGTCCCCTTCATATTCCGCACATAATCCCCGGGATTCTCCTGAAACCATTTTAAATGCATGGGAGAAAAATGCAGTTCAAAGGGAATCGGATGCACCACCTTTTCACAGCAGCTGCGTTTCACTACGCTCATTTCAATCCCTTTTTCCGGCGCCAGCTCATTCAGCCTGACCGTCTGTTCCATAAGCTGTAGCTTCTGTTCTTCTGTCGGCGCTTCCTCCGTTACGATAATCAGATCAATATCGCTCTTATCCGGATTAAAGCATCCCATAGCAAGGGAGCCGTGCAGATACACTCCTGTCAGATTCTCCCCAAATATTTTCCGGCTTTCCTCTGTAAGCCTGTCCGTTATGAATTGATAATCCATTTTAACTCCTGTCCGCATGCTCCGCACGCCTGCTGTCTTTTCCGGGCCTTCAAAAATACCCGCTTATTTTGCTTCCTCTTTCCCATTCCCATAGATTCCATAAAGCTTATCCACATACCTGCTCACATTCCTGTCATACTCCGGATAGGAATACCCCCACACTGCCGCACATTCCAGCGCCGTTTTCCGGAACAAAGCATGGCAGGTGAACAGAGCCTTCCATATATTTTCATAGGAATCCTCTCTGTAAGTGCTCATCAGCATGTCCCATGTTTCCTCCGCCAGATACCGGCTGATAAATTTATAATTCTTTCCCACGCTGAAACCAAAACCATATTCCATGCCCACCTTCCAGGAAAGCATTCGCAGCAGTTCATTCCGCAACAGATGCAGATGGTCAATGGCGTATAAAATTTCTCCCCGGCACAGACCCTTGGTAACATAAATTGTCAGGTTCCAGAACTCATTGCAGCAATCGTCAAAGCTGCGCGGGCCTGGTTTTTTCAGCCAGTACTCCCGATCGGAGGGAACTATTTTTTCAGGCACCCTGCCATCCTTATCAAGCAGGATGGTCCGAAGCCCGTCCCCCTGCAGATAATCATGAATTTGCTTCGTCTCCAGCAGCGTCAGATCCATTTTATTATAATCGTCAAACAGAATCAGATAGGAATAACCTTCCTCCTCTGCCGGAAAAAGCTCCATATCCTCCGGCTTCTGCATCATGACGATATCCCCGAAAAAAGAAAGCCAGCCGTCATTTTCTGTAAATGCACCGATATCGTCCACAAAATATGTAATGTCAAAGTCCTGAAAGGAATCAACGGGGATATTTTTGTTCACCCTTGAACCTTCCATGCCCACCATGCGGATATGCTCGTTTTCCCGGGCAAATGTTAAAACCAAATCCATAAATTCTTCCGGCGTCCTCATATTTTCTTCCTTTCTTCCATGCCAGTTTTTTTATATCCTGCAGGCAGCGCAAAATTTTCCGTTCTTCCTTCCCGGACTCCGGGGCCTGCTCTTTTTTCCCGGGCGAAGCTACCGTATTCTCACCTTCCAGTCTTCCCCGTCCACAATGTATTGAAATTCCATCAGCTTATCATCCTCCATCACATTTAGCAGCTGGTCAAAATCCTCCACCGTTTGACAGGCGGCCAGCTTTTCCCTGTCCACCCATTCCATATTCCCTTCTTCGGAAGAAACGACCTCTCCCTCAAATTGATCCGTTTTAAACAGAAATACCAGATAACGGCCGTTATCTATGGGAAACTGCTTCACGCCGCACAGCTGTGGCCGCAGGACGGTAAGCCCTGTCTCCTCCTTCATTTCACGGATAACAGCATCCACAATGGATTCCCCTTCCTCCACATGGCCTCCCGGCAGCGTATAGCCCTTCCAGTCCTCTTTGACCCGGTTCTGCAGTAAAATCCTGTTTTCCCGGTATATCAGACAGATAACCGTCAGCTCTATATTTTCAGTCCTTGCCATATTTGAATCCTCCTGTAAATGTCAAACACACTTTCCTTTAGAATAGCACGGCCATTTTCCCTGTGCAAACGAATTAGTATATTCGTTGTAACTGTTCGTTTTCCAAAAAATCTGGTATACTGAATTTATTCTGAAGATCCTGGCTGCCCGGGCTGCTGCCGGATGCATTTTTCTGCGTTATTCCGCCCTTTACCGGATTATTTTCCAGCTAAACCAACGGTAGAATTGCAGATTCGCCTGTAAATCGGTTTCTTTCAGCCTTCAGATATATTATCCTGTAAGCAAAGGTATGTCGGTACAACAGAAAGGGCACACGCTGAAATGAATAATGAAAAAATGGGGAAGTTCATATGTGATATGAGAAAGTCGCAAAAACTGACACAAAAGGATCTTGCGGAGAAACTGAAAATAACGGATAAGGCAGTCTCCAAATGGGAGCGGGGAATCAGCTGCCCTGATATTTCACTTCTGGTTCCGCTGGCGCAGGCCCTGAGCGTAACCACCAGCGAATTATTAAATGGGGAAAAGGGAGTACAGCCGGAAAAAACAAAGGATGCCATCGTGGAGGAAACGCTGCTCTATTCCAGCAAAAGCACTACCCAGAAGCTTGAACGGGTAAAAAATATTGCTTTTTCCTTATTATCCTCGGCAATCATACTGACTGCGGTGATATGCATGATCTGCGATTTCTGCATTGCAGGACGCCTGAACTGGTCCCTTATCGTATTAGCTTCGCTTTTGTTCAGCTGGCTTCTGCTGCTGCCGCTGTTGAAAGCCCGCGGCAGGATTATTGTTAAATTTCTCGCCCTGCTGAGCGTTGCGGTTTTTCCTTATCTGTTCATACTGAGCCGACTTGTGGAGGCGCCGATGCTGTTTCGTATGGGCGCTGTCATTTCCCTGATTTCCCTTATTGGTATCTGGTGTATTTATGCATCCTTTGTAAAAATATCCAGCCGGAAAATCCGGGCGGCCGGAATCGTGCTTCTGATCATTATCCCGATGATGTGGGGGATTAATTCCAGCGTGGCTTACTTTCTCCGGCAGCCGCTGGACAGCTCTACGAAATTTGTTGACAGTCTGATGACCGTACTGCTGATAATTTCCGCAGGAATCTGCTTTTGGAAGGGTTTCTCAGTGCAGGACGGGAAATAAAAACACATACATAACTTTTGAGCGGGCACGCCGGTATCCACCGACGCTGCCCGCTCAATTTATTCCCGTAAGCAACGAGCCACGCAGCCATGCCCGGCATGGACATCTGGCGACTGCCGGGAGGTCAAAGACCCCATTGCCTGCAGCAGGGTCTTTGATTTCCCTGATAGCTTACTGCCTTTATCAAAGCATCAGCTGATACGCTTCTGCATTCACTTTCTTAAGCCCGTTCACATCCAGATTCTGAAGCACTTGATCTCAAACGGCCCGAAGTCAGCGCAGATTGCACTGCCGTCCGTTTTTTCCTCATATTCCTCCAGCAGATTGCAGGCTGCATACGCTTTCACGGAATAATCGGAGGTCAGCTCCACATGCGCCCTGCCGCCGGCACATTCATGCATGTGAACCACATAGCCATCCCCGTCCTCCGCCAGCTTGACGGCGTCGATAAGCACGGTGTCGCAGTCTTTCTTAAGGAACTGCCCCGCCTGTTTTTTCATAGCTCCCGGAACACACAATGCGGGCTGGTTGAGCAGAATGCCCTGGGTGAAAGTCTCCTTTCCCAGACTGCCTTTATGAGGCAGCAGCGCATAGGTGAAGAAATGCTCGCCCATATCCGCCTCCGTATCCGGGGATTTTGCGCTCTTCAGCAGAGAAAGGCCCATGACGTTGTCCCGGATTCCATAGCCGTACTTGCAGTCGTTGAGCAGGCTGACGCCGTAATCCGCTTCCGACAGATCCGCCCATTTATGGCCGCATACCTCAAATCTTGCCCAATCCCAGCTGGTATTCCAGTGCGTAGGACGTTCCACAAAGCCGAACTGGATATCATAGGAAGCCTTTGTGGAGCGGATGTCCACCTCAAATAATGTTTTTAACAGCCGGTGATCCTCATGCCAGTCGGCCTTGGTTGCAAAATCAATCCGTCTGTTGCCGGAATATACCATAAGCTCCTGCTCGATCAATGAAGCGCGGTAACGGTAAACAAAACTGATTTTCATGCGCAGCGGCCCATCCTCCGTACAGCGGATCTCGCAGGCCGGAATATCCTCGAATTTTTGTCCATAGAAAATATCAATGTCCCAGGCGTCATAATTCATGGGCTTATCTTCGTAAATACGAAGCACATTTCCCCTGCCCTTTAAAACCTGTCTCCCATTTTCCTTATCCCACAGGCTGGTAAACGCGCCGCTCTCATCCCACTTAATGCTGTAAAAAGGGGTATCCAGGCAGCGGCCTTCCAAATCCAGGGCAAAGGGGCTGTCCGTTTCCGGCTGCTTTTCTTCCGTAAAATGAACCTCAGTAAGACCAAGCGGCTTCACCCCGGCCTCCACCAGCCAGCCATCGGAAACCTTCTGGGCCGGCAGGCATTTTCCCTCCTCGTCCGTGAAGGAGCCGTCCCTGCTTTCCGGTATCAGCACCGCTTCCCCACAATCGGTGTCCGCAAACCGCAGCAAGCTATAGCTGTTATGGCTGTAACTGCCATTATTGCGACTGCTTTCATGGCTGTAACTGCCATGGCCGCTGCCATCCCCATCTTCGCATAAGGCTTCAAACGCTTCCTTTTCCATAGCGTCCACTTCGCGCCACAGCGCTTCATATTCCTTCCGGGTATCCTCATAAACCTCATGGATGGAAGAACCGGGAATGATATCATGGAACTGATCCCGCAGGACGGTTTCCCAGCAGTCATGAATCCGCTGCGCCGGGTAAGCTCCGCCCGCCAGGCGGGAAAGCACAGACAGCCATTCCAGCTGACCCAGGGCGTTTTCCAGCTTGCGGTTGTTACGTTTGTTCCTCGCCTGGGAGGTATAGGTCCCCCGGTGATATTCCAGGTAAAGCTCTCCGTCCCAAAGGGGTACATAACGATCCGTATTTTCCACATTCTCATGGATTTTTTCAAAAAATTCCTGGGCGTTGGCCGTTTTGATCCGAGGCATGCCGGGAATACGGTTAATGGCCCGGATGTTTTCAATCATGCCCCTGGTGGTGCCGCCGCCTCCGTCCCCGTGTCCGTAGGAAATCAGCACTTCGTGGCTTAATTCCTTATTCCTGAACTTCCGCCAGGTTCCCATAATCGTTTCCGGCGTAATCTCCCCGTTATAGGTAGAACCTCTCCCCGTTACCGACATGCCGGGAGCGGGCACATCGATGAAATAGGTCAGCATTTCCGTCCCGTCAATGCCGCGCCAGCGGAACAGGTCGTTGGGAACGGTGTTGAACTGGTTCCAGCTGATTTTCGTGGTCATAAAGGTATCCAGGCCGCAAAGCTTCATGATCTGAGGCAGCGCCCAGCTGTAGCCGAACACATCCGGCAGCCAGAGGAACCGGCATTTTTTCCCGAACTCCTCCTCAATAAAACGGATACCATATAAAAATTGGCGCGCAAGGCTCTCGCCGGAGGTCACATTACAGTCCGCCTCCAGCCACATGCCGCCATCCGCCTCCCAGCGTCCTTCCTGCACTCGCTGTTTGATTCCTTCGTAAATTTCAGGACTGTCTTTTTTCAGAAATTTATATAATTGGGGCTGGGTCTGCAGGAAATGATATTCCGGGTATTCCTCCATCAGCCGAAGCACTGTGGCAAAGGAGCGCTGGGCTTTTTCACGGGTGTGCTTCAGCCGCCACAGCCATGATACGTCAATATGGGTATGGCCCGTGGCATAAACCGTTACCGCGCTGTTTTTGGACATTCCATCCAGCGCTGCGCTGAAAAATGCAAGAGCTTCCTTTCCGGTTTCCGGCAGCCTGTCCGCATCCCAGTCCAGAATGGAAAGCGTTCTGTCAAGCGCTTTCACAAGCTCCGTCCGATCCGTGCTGTCCTCCGGCAGATAGGCCAGGCTTTCGGCCGCTGCGGACAACAGGTAATAAAGCTCATCCAGTTTTTCATCCAGACAACCGATTTGCGCCTCCGCAATCCTGTGATACTGAAGTCGTACAGGGCCGCCGCCCTCCAGGCCTGACCACACCAGGAACGTCATCAGGACCGTCTGGCCCGCAAAAGGAGTGAGCACCACTTCCCTGTGGTTCGTATCCACCCCCTGATAAGGATGGCCGTTTATGTACAGGAGAGACTCAAAACCGCTGTTTCCGCCGCCTCCCGTTCTTCCGAAATTAAAATATCCCATAACCTTACAGCCAGGCTCCAAAGCGGGTATGGCAACCGCCCTCTGCAGCCAGATATAACGGTCCCGGCCTACAAATTCCTCTCCCAGCCTGATTTTATCGCCTTCAAAGGCTTCCGGGCAGCTGGTGTATACCTCATCCGCACCAAGTCCGCCCTCCTTTGTGTAGAACCATTCCACACTGCTCTTCTGCGCCCATCTGCGGCCTTCCAGCTCTGCGGCGCGCTGTCTGAATTTCTCCTCATTGAAAAACATAGCTTTTCTCCTCCTTTAATAAACAGGCGCGGCTCTTCAGCCCTCCTGTCCCCTTTCCCTTCCTTCCATCCGGCGTACAAGCGCTTTCTTTACGCCGGTAACTACATCCCCTCCGTTTAACTGCTGCTGCATCACCAGCAGGGTCATATTCTCCCGGGGATAGTTAAAAAAGCTGCAGCCAAGCCAGCCGTCCCAGCAGTATTCCCCCTTCAGCCCGGGTGAAACAGCCGCCGCCGGATCCTGCAGTACGCGCATCAGGCATCCGTAACGATAGCCCTTCTGCCCAAACCAGCCATCAAAGGCCGCCTGCTGTCTGTCGTTCAATCCGGCATTCAGCATACGATCCACCGCTTCCGGATTCAGAATCCTGGTTTTGCCGAAACTTCCCCGATCCAGAAGCATCCGCGCAAATACGGAATAATCTTCTATGGTGGATACCAGGCCGGCGCCGCCGGATTCATAGACGGCCTTTCTGTCCATACGATTACGTATTCCAAGGAAACTGCCTTCATACTGCACAAGCCTGTTTTCCTCATCTCTTATATAGGCCTTTGCCAGCCGGTCCCTCTTTTCCTCCGGAACATAAAAGCCCGTATCCTTCATTCCCAGAGGGGTGAAAATCCGTTCCTCCAGAAACTCGCCGAAGGTCTTATGCGCCGCCTTTTCAATGACCGCTCCCAGAATATCCGCGGAAATCCCATATTTCCAGGAGGCCCCGGGCTGGAACAGCAGCGGGATCCTGCCGGCGCGCTCCGCAAATTCCAGGGTGGTCATGGGCCTTTCGTCCTTCAGGCCTTCCTCCACCTCGCTCAATAGCTTCCTGGCCGCCAGCTCCGGAACCGTGTCATTGTCGCCATAGGTTAACCCGGAGGTCATCATCAGAAGATCCTCTATCAGGATCGGCCTGTCGGCCGGTTCCCTATGATCGCCGCACCAGACCTGAGAATCCCGGAATGCAGGCAGGAAATCCCCCACAGGCTGCTTCAGATCAAAAGCTCCGTCCTCTGCAAGTATCATGGCAGCCACAGCCGTAACCGGCTTTGTCATGGAATACAGCCGGAAAATGGTATCTCTTTTGATTTCCCTTTTATTTTCCCTATCGGCATACCCCTCGCCAAGCCAGCAGATTTCCTTTCCATCCTTTATAAAAAGCAGGCTTACGCCCCCCACCTCGCCGCGCTGTACCGCCCCTTTGACTATACTGCGCCACTCTTCAGCTAATTCTACCATATTTTTACTCCCAAATGCATTACTAAATAGTTTAAAGAAAATTTGAAAGACGTTTCATAATTTACTGACTTTCACCCCGGCTTTTCTCTGTTACCGGCTCCGTACCATTTCTGTACTGGGAAGGGGTAATTCCCAGCTCCTTTTTAAATTTTCTCCGGAAGCTGGAAACATTCTCATACCCCACAGCAATACAGATTTCCTCCATCGGCTTTGATGTGCCCCGCAGCAGCTCCTTCGCCTTTGCCACACGCAGCTTCCAAAGATAATCCGAAAAATATTCATTAAAATACTTTTTAAACAAATAACTCATATAGGCAATGCTCACATGAAACTTTTCAGCCAGCATTGCAATCGTCAGATCCTTTGATGTGTAGGATTGATTTATGAAATCCTGCAGCTCCCCGCTTTTTATTGTGAGATTAGACAGTTCATCCTCAAACAGGGAAAGCAGCATAATAAAGTGATCATATATGTCATTGCTCTTCTGTTCATAGGAAAAGCTTCTGATAAAATAAAGCGTTTCGAAGTATATGTTGTTGTAAGCGCTGAATTTAATGTTTTGCTGGTTCATATTGGTTATGATCGTGGTCAGCACCTCTGTCAGCACACTCCTGGAATAAAAGGCGGGAAAATCCGTCTGATCCAGCGTCTGGAAAAAGCTGCGGATGGCTTTTTTCGCCTCCTCAAATTTCAGCTGCTGCAAAAGGGAAGCAAAGCTGCTCAGCTCCTGATAAGGATAGGTATAAGCGCTGTCCTTAGGAATGTCCATCTCATCATAAAATGCTATCGGATGGGAATCCCAGTAATTTCCTGCCTGCATTGCATTCGCGTACAGATTGGGAATATCCAGAGGGGAGGACGAGCCGTTGCTCAATGCTATCCTGCAGCCGTATTCCTTATAAAAATCATGCAGCAGATACTTTATTACATTATATTTATCCTGGTCCTGGCCTCCGTAATAGATCAGATAGGAGCAGTATTTCGGCGTGATTTCCAGCCGTATGCAGAAGGAATCATTATTTGGAAAGGTTCCAAGGAAGAAATCCCGGAAACTTTTGGTTACCCACGCCATTCCTTCCCCATCCGCCGGAGCGGATATTTTAATCACAAACATCAGACTGCCCGGCTCTCCGTTAAAAAGTCTGTCCATATTCTCCGCCGTAATCTCTTCCCCATTTTCATTAACAATTGTATCAAGAACCGACTCCTTCATTATACTGTGGTACTTCTCTATCTTTTCCTGTAGCTTCCTCTGCTCCTGAAGCGCCGAAGACAGGGCAAAATCCAGCTGGGATTCCAGGCCCTTATTATCGCCTGCCCTGTCTGCAAACTTTTTACTCAACCGGTGCAGCGGCGAATAGGTAAGTCTCATGCCAAACAGAATCAGCACAAAACCAGTACAGCCGATAGCTGCAAAAACCATATACATATTAATAAATGCCTTGCTGGCATACTGAAGCAGCACATCCTTGGAAAAACATACCGTTAAAAACAGATTGGTATGCAGCGGAACGGTATAGATGATTTCATCCCCTTCATCGTTTTTCTGAAGTCCGTAGGAGTCCGTCAGCCTGTAAACCGGCGGCACGCTGTAATCACCTGATGCTGAAATAATGTTATTTTCAGAATCCGTCAGATACACACCCGAAATTTCCTCTGACAGCATATTGTTAAGCCTGGCAATGATCTCGTCGGAGTCAATTACATAAAACAGCTCGTATTTACTGCTTGCCACATTGGGAAATAGCAGCAGCAGGGACAGCTCCTGGTTTTTGATATAGACCATGGTATTTTTATTATCGTGGCCATACTTACCCACCGGGATTTTCAGTGCCTTATGATTGATTGAAAAATAGTATTCATCATTGGATTTGTAAATATAATTTTTGCAGGCAAGGACTTTTCCTCCGTTTTTCTGGATATAAATAATATCCGATACCAGCGGATTCGCACTGGCAAACTCACGCATATCTGTAATTCCCAGGGAACTGTACCAGGAAGAATCAAAGGAATGCCTCAGCATTTTCAGATTCGTGTTATTGCACAGGTTATAATGGATATTAAAAACGTGGTCGAGATCATTATTAAAGCTCTGCTGGAACAGAACAAGCTTTTCCTGAATACTGTTGTCCCTTGCTGTGGAATACGCCGTCCGCAGCTGTTTCCGGAATGCAATAAAAAAACACAGCAGAAGAAAACTGAGCAGAAAAAAATAGGACAAAAAATATTTCAGCAACGTGTAATAATTGATCTTTTCAAAGCGCTTTCTTATTTTATCCATGCAACCACCCTCATTAGTTTTGTGAAATCAGCCTGCTGTATAAGTCAGACAATATCGCTCTTCCTATAGACGCATCCGGTTATCCCGCTTTTATTTCCGGCCGTGCTCTTAAGCATAATGTGATTATATGCCCCGCTTTCCATTTTTGTAAAGCGGCAGGAAGACGGCCCGTTACAGCCGGCTGATGCACAAATATGTCCCCGTTTTCATTGGCTTTTCACAAAATCCATCCTCAAATTCCCATCCTGCAGGCAAAAGGATCCTGCCTCTCAGTCCATTTTCCACTGTAATTTCCAGTCTGATAACCTCCTCCCCTTCCCTGCAGTCCTCAAGCCGGGACCAGTGTGCTGAAATCCAACCCGAAGGCAGCCGACAGGAGCCTTGCGCATAAGCAAGCGCCCTGATAAAATGAGGCTTCACCAGACAGTAATCCGCATCCTCCATATATGGATTGGGAACGATTCCTGCAACCGCCTGAATAAACCAGCTGCTTATATCCCCAAAGAAATGGTGGTTCCTGGAATGGGCATCCGCTTCCGGCGGCAGGAAATCCTCCCAAAGAGAGGTTGCCCCTCTGGCAATCCAGTTTCCATAGGAGGGATAATCCTTTCTCGTAATCATTTCATACGCCAGATCCGCCTGGCCGTACTCGGACAGGACATGGAAAAGGACTCTCATTCCCAAAGCACCCGCGTTCATATGATCACCGTTTTGATGAATGATTTCCAACAGCCGCTTAAAGGCCGCCGGCCTTTCCGGCTTTTTAAACAGACCGTAATATATTGCCATGGACTGTGAGGCTTCACAGCTTCCCGCTACTGTCATCGTGGAAAAATCAATCAGATATTTCCGGAATGCTTTTTTCAGATCTTCCCTAAGCTTCCTGGCATAACGGGCCTCTGACTCCATGCCCAGCTTTCGGAAAAGCAGCCCCGCTTCCTCCAGCAAATGTACGCTTATGGCAGTATCCGTTACCTCTATAGGCGCCTTATGGCCGCCTCCGCTCTTTCCCGTCTCACACCAGTCGCCCAGGCCCGTATCTACCAGTCCTCTTTTGTTTCTGCTGCCGGAAAGGAAAAACAGATACCTGAAAATGTAGGGTGCGGCTTCCCTTGCCGTATCCAAATCTCCCCGCAGCTTAAACAAGCAGAAGGGGATTTCCACAATAACCTGATCCCATGCAGGTCCGTTTCCAAAGCCCCAGCCCCCTGTGGGGACAATACCGGGCAGCCCGCCGTCAGGAGCCTGCGCAGCTTCCACATTACGCAGCCACTCACGCAGGGAGTCCTCTACGGAAAGGTTCAACAGCATATGCTCCGCTGAAAGCGCCGCATCCCCGGTCCAGCCGTTCTTTTCCCGATGCGGACAGTCCGTGGGAAACCACAAAAAATTGGAAAGAGTCGCTCTTCTTGTCATGGCCTGCAGCTGATTGGCGGTTTCATCGGAGCAGGAAAAGCTGCCGTTTTCCTCAAACGCCCCTCCGCAGATATGATACGTCAGAAGCTCCGGAACGGCTTGTTCTTCCTTAATCCCTCTCACGTATGCATAACGGAATCCATAATATGTGAAGGAGGGCATGTAGGTCTCCTCCCCGCCCCCGCGGCATATATAGCAGCTGTCCTGCACCCTGTCGGTATAGGGAAAATCGTATTCCGGGAACATCAGGTTTTTCTTCTCCAGAATCCCGTCATGGTACCACTCTGCATAGGATATCCGTATTTCCTGTCCCGGCGTTCCCATAATTCTCAGTTCACATATCCCGGCGGCATCCACGCCGAAGTCATAAAGATACCCGTCCCCATAAGGGATTATGGAAACGGCCCTCCGGCGCTCATAGACTTTGATCGGTGATGCCTTGCACAATCTCATTTCCCCACGCGGCGGCGTCACCCTTATCACCGGCTTCCAATCTTCTTCCCGGAAGGCAGAAGCTGGCCCATCCTCAACAGAGGAACAAGCCGGGGAGCACCAGTTATCGATGCCAAGTCTTGCATCATAGCATTCTCCGCACCGAAGCTCATCCTCCAGCAAAGGCGAGGGATGGGTGCGGAAGGTGGTGTCGCTTTCCACTATAATGTGAGCTCCGTCATTTAGCAGGATATCCAAACGCAGGGCCGTCATAGGCGCGCCTCTCCACCGGGCCTTGTCAAAAGCCCATACGAAACCGCCATAGGCATTCTGCATGCCGTTGCCAAGTATTATCCCGATTACATTGCTTCCCTCGGTTAAGTACGGCAGGGCGTCATAGCGGTCATAATAAATGATATCATCCGGATTACTGATATATGGGGCAAGAATACATTTGGTAAGCTCCGTACCGTTAATGAACACACGGTAAAATCCCAGCCCTGTGATCAGCAGCTCCGCCGATTCCGGGATGTCACTAAGCATGAATTCTTTTCTTATATAGGGTGCCGGCACCTGATGATTAAAATCAGCGAAGTCCTCCCCGGCACTGATGAACTGACATGGAAAATTCATAATCCCCTCCCGTCTGTGTGCCATGGGCACACTCTTAATTCAGGGGGTGAGAAACTTTTTTCTCACCTGCTCCCATCTGTGTGCCACAGGCACACTCTTAATTCAGGGGGTGAGAAACTTTTTTCTCACCTGCTCCCGTCTGTGTGCCACAGGCACACCTTCAATTCCGGGCGTGAGAAATACTATTTCTCGCTGCCCGCCTCCCAACTATCCACCTGCATCCTCCCGTCCTCATCCCGATTCCACTTGACAGAAATCAACCCGGCCGCAGTTCGCATTGTTCCCTGTGCCCAATCAAGCCCTTTGATATCCGCAGGCATCACATAATATTCCGCAAACCCGCAGGTTCCTTCCTTCTGTCGGATTCCAAGAACCTCCGTAAACAAAAGCTTCACTACGTTCCCGAACATCGGATGGTTGTGGGAATCTGCGCCGTCCCATTTTTCCCATAAGGTGGTGGCGCCGCTGCGCATCATATTCGCAAACGATACCTCGTTATCATTGGTCAGAAGCCGGAATGCCAAATCCGCTTCTCCTACTTTAAAAAGCCATTCCAGTAAAACAGGCGTTCCGAAAATTCCCGTATCCAGCCTTCCCAGCTTTCTGTACCTGTCCACAAGATTTTTCTTCGTTCCCGCGGTTCCAAGGCCCACATTCAGGGCAAATGCATTGGCTGCCCCCGTTCCGCCGCAGAAATCTCCTGTATTTGCGTCAAAAAAGGTATCCATAACCGCCTTCTTTGCCGTCAGAATCCTGTCCTTTACCCATTCCGGCTCCTCCTTATGGAGAATTTGCGTAATCTGTCCCAGCGCCTGCAGGCCCTGAATATAAAAACAGGTATTCACAAATGCTTCCGGCAGCTTTTCCGGTTCCGCTTCCGGCGCACACCACTCTCCCAGGCACCAGCCGCCTTCCTCTTCCCTGACGACAAGGCCTTTTTCACAGCGGGATTCCATGTACTCCAGCCAGCGGAAGATTGCCGGATAGCCTTTTTCCAGCAAAGCGGAATCCCCAAAGACTCGCCAGTAATCCATAGGCACAACATAAACGGCGCAGCCCCAGCCCCCGGGCCCTCCTCCGCCCCCCATAAAGGGTGCGGTATGGGGAATATGCCCTGTATCGGCCCCCTGGCTGTCCAATATATCCTGATACCATTTTTCATAAAGCCGCCTGGTATCCATTGTCAGCATCGCCGTCTCCGATGTCAGCTGTCCGTCTCCCGTATATCCCAGTTTTTCCCTGTGCGGGCAGTCCGAAGGGATACAATTGTGGAAATTGGCGCTTTGCGTCCTGATGTATGCATCATACAGCCAGTTTAAAACAGGATTGGAGCATCGGAAGGACGACACAGCCGGCGCCTGCGTCCCCACCACTGACACAGAAACTGCCTCTCCTGCTCCTTCCACCTCAAAATACCGGAACCCGTGCCAGCAGAATTTAGGCCGTACCGTCACCGGGGAGCCATTACAAATATAACTGTCCTTCTGTATCTGCCTTTCCCCGCCCGCTGACCGGAAATCCAGGCAGCTATCATCCGTAAGCTCTTCACTGTACCTGACGGAAACCTGTTCCCCCGTTTTTCCCAGACAGCGTATTTCGGCCCAGCCTGCTATATTTTCCCGGCAGTCATACAATTTCCTGCCGCACTTATCCTCCAGTAATACCGGCTGAATCTGGCGCAGCACCCTGTCTGCGGGACACTTCTGCTCCTCAAGGATGGTCTCCGGCGCATGAACCGGCCGTGCCGGCTTCCATCCGGCGACATCGGCAGATTCCATGCACCAATCCTCCTGCAGCAGCCTCAGATCCTGTGTTTCTCCGTAAAATAAATTGTTTTCCGTCACCTCTCCCGGCTTCCACAGTGTCTTCGGATCACTTTCGATTACAACCTCTTCCCCCTCGCTGGTAAGCATGTGCAGCTCATATCTTAACTTCGGGAACCCAAATATGAATTTCCCCTCATCCACTCTTTTTGTCTGATGGTACCAGCCGTTGCCAAGCTGTATGCCAAGGACATTTTCCCCGGTTTTCAGGAAAGGAAGCAAATCGATGGTCAGATACAGACAACGGTAACGGGAGCGTTCCTCCCACACCGGATACGTAGTATCGCATCCGAGCACCGAAGAATAATTGGTAAATGCAGGAACAAATTCCTGATCGCAGGCCCTCCTTCCGTTAACATACAGCAAGAAATATCCCAGTCCGCAAATCTCAAGCTTTGCCGATGCCGGAAGCTCCCTCAGGGAAAAGCTTCTCCTGAAAAGCGGGGATTCACATTCGTTGTCCCCTTGTATCCAATGCCAGTTTTTCATACCATACCTCCAGGCTGCCGTAACAGTTCAAATGCCTGAACTGTTGTATGCCGCTCCTATCCCTTCACGGATCCGATCATAATCCCTTTGACAAAATGCTTCTGTACTAAAGGATAAAGACATAACACCGGAACCGTTGAAACGATAATAGAGCTGTATTTAAGCGTCTGCGCCAGCTGCGTTTTCCGCATGATTTCATCCGGGCTCATCGAGCTGGTGATCTGCAGTGTCATCTGTGTGGAAAGCAGCAGTTTTCTCAGTATGGACTGAAGAGGCAGCAGCTGCTGTGAATTTATGTAAATAAGCGCGGAATAGAAATCATTCCAGTGCCCCACCGCATAGAACAGCGTAATAACCGCCAATATGGGCTTGGACAGCGGAAGAACCACCTTAAACAGATATTGGGCCGTATTCGCCCCGTCCAGCTGCGCCGCCTCCAGAAGCTCATCCGGAATACTGTTGATAAAATATGTACGTGTTATGATAATGTTAAATACGGATACCGCATTGGGAATCACCATGGCCCAGACAGTATCAATCAGATGCAGCCTGTTCACCACCAGATAGGTAGGGATCAGCCCGCCGCTGAAATACATGGTAATCATAAAAATAATCATGAAAAATTTCCGCGGCACAAAATCCTTCCGCGACAGAGGATATGCACCGCATACAGTAAGCACCATGTTTATAGCAGTTCCCAATACAGTATAAATAATGGTATTCCTGTATCCTGTCCAGATTGTCTTATACTTGATTACCTCTTCATAAGCATCCAGCGTAATGCCTTTGGGAAAAAGGATGACATGCCCCTGCCAGACCTGGGAAGGATCGCTGATTGACGCAATCAGGACGAACCAGAGCGGCCACACAAAAATCACCAGCAGAACCAGCATAATGAGCAAATTAACGAGGTCAAACACTTTGTCAGGATCCAAAAATCTTCTTCCAGTTCTTTTTATTTTATTCACACCTTTACCTCCTGCATATCGCAGGCCTGCCTGCGATACTGTTTCAATCAGTTTCTCCCTGCCCGCCCCTGCGGGCACTTACTCAATATTTGAAAGGCACTCCAAAACCGTTCCTTTACCACAGACTCTCATTGGCAAGTTTTTTGGATACCTGATTGGCCAGGATGACCAGCGCCATATTAATCACGGAATTAAACAAACCTACCGCTGTTGAATAGCTGTAATTGTTCTGAACCAGACCAACCCTGTATACATAGGTATTGATAACATCCGAAGCGCTCATATTCAGATCGTTCTGCAGCAGAAAGACCTTTTCAAATCCCACATTCATCAAAGATCCCATCTGTAAAATAAAAAGCATAATAATAGTGGATTTAATGCTGGGAAGATCAATATGTATGATTCTCTGCACTTTTGTGGCGCCGTCCATAATCGCCGCCTCATGCAGGGCAGGGTCAACGCCCGACAAAGCCGATATATAAATAATAGAGCTGTACCCCATACTTTGCCATACCCCGCTCCACACATATATGCTTTTAAAATACTGCGGCTTGCTCAGAAAATCCTGCGATTTTCCCCCCAGCGCCATAATCATCTGATTCAGGATCCCCGTATCCTTATCCATGAAAATAGCGATCATACCGCAGATAACCACTGTGGATATGAAATAAGGCGCATAGGAAACCATTTGAAGCGTTTTTTTCAGATGCTTCAGCCTCAGATAGTTCAAAAGCAATGCGAAAATAATCGGAATGGGAAAACCTATCACCAGGGAATAGAGGCTGATTCCAATTGTATTTTTCAACAGCAGTCCAAAATTGTAGCTTCCAAAAAACCGTTCAAAATATTTCAGTCCCACCCATGGACTTCCAAATATGCCCAGCTTCACTTTAAAGTCCTTAAATGCCAGAATTACCCCGCTCATAGGGGTATAGGCAAAAATAATAAAAAACAGGAGCACCGGAAGAATCATCAGGTACAGAATCCAGTTTTTTCTGACATCCTCAGCCAGCCTCAGATGCAGAGGCTTTACCAGCTGGCTGCGCTTTTCCTTTTTTATTTTCACGCCTGCGACAGGTAATTTATTCACGTTTCGCATCCCCTTCCATGCACTTCAATTCCGTAGGAATAAAAGGAAGACCCAGCAAAGCGATCTTCCTTTTATTTATCAGGTTAACTATTTGCCTTCTGCCGCATTAAATGCATTTTTATAAATTTCAAACAGCTCAGATGCACCCATTGTATTCATAGTGGAAACATAATTGTCCCAGCTCTCATCCAGGTCAAGCGCTCCTGTAATAACCTGTGCGCCATACTGGTTAATGTAGCTGTCAAGATCTGCCTTCAGGGATGCAATTGTCTCCGTTTCTTCTGCACTGTAGGTCATGGCAGGAAGCGTAACCTCACCGTAATCCAGCATCTTGGAACGCTGTGTAATCAGATAGGATTCGTCGGGATCCGTGATTCCTGTAAACCAGTAATCAGGCTGGATGCCGGGGAATGCGGTCTGGTATTTCAAAGTTCCCTTTTCACGTACCGTTGCAATATCATCGCCGATAGGGCCGCCGATATTCCAGGACCAGGTCCCGTCGTCATTATTTACATAGGAATTTCCTTCCACACCTAACCAATACAGCATGCCGCCCTCCTGGGTAAAGAGCTGATCCGCCCAGGCAACCAGAGTTGCAGGATCCTCACATGCGTCGGTAATCATCATACTGCCATGCATAATACCTGTGGACTGGGGATAAACCTGTCCTTCAAAAGGAGTCAGCGTCTGATATTCCTCATCCTGATCACGGCCTGCGAACTGGAAGGAAGCAAGCGCGCTGAAACAGCCTAACACATCACCTGAGCTTCCCATTGCTGCAATCTGGTCATAATTCTGGGTAAAGCTGGCAGGATCAAGAAGTCCTTCGTTATACAGATTCGTAAAATATCTTAAAAATTCTTTATATCCTTCATCGATAGGGATATATACAAGATTTCCATCCTGGTTTGCACACCATGTTTCGGAATCCAGATTATATCCGAAATAAGGAAGGTAATTCTTCAGATAAGACATTCCATCCGGTACGGAAAGAGGAATTTCATCACCGGGATCGCCGTTTCCATTGGCATCCTGTTCCTTAAATGCGGTAAGGACATCATGGAATTCATCCAGATTCTTAGGTTCGGATAATCCCAGATTATCCAGCCACTGATAATTCAGCCAGATATGGAACCCGGCCTCAAGCTCCGCTCCCGTGTTCAGCGCGGGAATTTCATATACATGTCCGTCCGGCGCCGTTATGTAAGGCCACAGCTCTCTTTCATCCAGCAGGCTCGTCAGAGTGGGCGCATAGGTTCTTATATAATCCTCCAGGGGAACGAATACTCCTTCCGCCCCGTACTTATCAATGTCATTTTTTGACAGACTGGAAAAAATGAAAACGTCCGGATAATCTCCTGCGGAAAGAATCAGTCCTTCTTTTTCCGCTGCATCCTCCTGAGGAACACTGTTTACCTCAAAGGTAATGTTGCTCTGTTCGTTCAGATACTTAAAGGCATCCACCTCATCCATGGGTGTATCTCCATTAATAACACACAGCATGGAAAAATTCTTCGTTTCATTAAGCGGGAATGTTATCTGATCCGTTTCCCCTGCTGTTGTCTCTTCGTCCCCGGATGCTGCCGGTGCCGTTGATTCTGCCGCCGCAGAGGATGCTGCCGGTTCCGCAGTTTCCTGTGCGTTCTTGCCGCAGCCGGATGCCAAAGATGCCATCATCGCAGCGGTAAGCAATACTGCCAACATTTTTTTCTTCATAGCCCTGTTTCCTCCTATACATTTGCTTGTTTGCAAGTTTGTGTTTGCAAGGTTCATTATAGGAATACTTTTATATACAAACAAGAACATTAACCTTTTCTTCCTGCATATTATTGTGCGGGTATTGTGCGGGCCGCAAAGCCTGTAAATACGGGGTTTCCAGGATTATAAGAGTGCTGAGCGTACAATATTTCAGTCTATGTATAAGAATATTGCACCCTGGCGGCGGAGAATGGACGCAGTCATCATCTTTACAACGTGTGCCCACCGGGCACACAAATAATATAAGCCGCGGCATTTTGCGCCGCGGCTTAATAATAAACAGATCAGATTTTTATTTTTTTAATTTCTTCTGCATAATACTGAACCAGTTCAAACTTGGTTCCGGGCATCAGCCTGTGGTCCGGGCAGGGGATAAAACCGCCCAGGCTGGCCAGGCGCTTCATTCTTTCGATCTCGGCATCCACCGCCGCTTTATCCTTGCGCAGCGCTGTTTTATCCATTCCCCCTACGCCAAGCATACCATTTCCGAACTTATTCCTTGCCTTTTCAAACTGGTCTCCCCAAACGCCCACTTCAATGGGAAACATTGTGTTAACACCATTTTCAAACCAGGTAGGAAGCAGGCTCTCCACCACGCCGTCACAGTCCAGGGAAATAATATCAATTCCGTATTTATGGCAGAGATCCGTCCTCTTTTTATAATGCTTTGCACAAAGCTCCTGAAAAAGTACCGGGGAAAGAAGAGGACCGTTTTTAAAGCAGATATCCTCCCAAAAATGGGCATAATCAAATTTCGCACCTGTTTCCAGGACAGCCTCCACACATTTATACTGCATTTCCGCATAGGTATCCACAATATCTGCAAACAGTTCTTCATCCTCATCATAAATAAGGTAGCTCATGCCCACAACGGAGGTCATATTGCGGATATCTCCCAGCACGCTTCCGATTGACAGCCCCACCGGCCTGTCCTGCAGCCTTGTCTCATTAAAATGCTTGTAAAACTCAAAATCAATACGCTCAGGCATATACTGCATTTTGGGCTTATAAAGCGTTTCAAAGGCCTCCCTGTCCTTCAGCTGGTAATCATCCTCTGAAGGAATGGAAGCGATGCCCGGCTTAATCCGTTCAATCAGCCCGACACTGTTCTGAACCCGCTGTGAGCCGTCCGGAAGCTCCTCCAATACTTTAAATTCAAATTCCGGATAAAGCCCCTTCTGCATTCCCACCTGGGTTGACCAGTTGAAATCCCAGCCGATCAGCTTATCCAGCTCCCTGTCCTTTTCACTTCCGTCATAGTTGTGTTCAGCCAGTTCTTTGGGAATTTTTTTCTGATCCGCCCACTCCGCAAGCAGTTCCTCCCAATACCCGAAATGCACGGCAGGCATACGATCCGCCGGCTTGTAGTGCAAAATGTTCATGGCGCGTTCTCTGTTTGTCATTGTTCCCCTCCGCTTATCTGCCAGTTTTCTTCGTATTTTTGGCAGAGTATTCCTGGATTTTGTTTTTATCAGCCTATAACAGCAAAAATCCTTATGCTTATTATTTGTCTCCGTAGTGTCCACGGCAATGGGCAATATAAATACGTCCGCCTTCTATGTGATATACAAGCCGGTCTTTATCATTGATACGCCGGCTGAATTCTCCCTGAAGATCGCCTGTTAGCGGTTCCGGTTTTCCAATCCCTTCCATGCATCCGTTTCGCTCAATATCCTTAATAAGCTGATTGATTCGTTTCATTGTCTTTTTGTCCTGCATTTGCCAATAAAGGTAATCCTCCCAGGCATCATCAGACCATATTTTTTCACTCATCTTCGACCTCAATCAGTTCGTGAGCATTTCCTTTTCCCGAACGCAGTTCCTGTACAGATTTCTTCACGTATTCCACATTAGTATCACAAAAAAAAGGATCAACAGACTGCGTAATTTCAAAAGGAATGCGCTTTTCACGAAGAACTGCCTTCACAAAAAGATTGATTGCAGTGGACGTATTTAATCCAACGTTTGCGCAGAATGCATCAAAATCTATTTTATCGTGTTCATCTACTCTCGCAGTTATTGTAGCTTGTGCCATATATATTGCATCTCCTTTCTGTATTCTATTTGTCTTTATTATAGTCGTATTGTATGCTAATTACAAGCTATTGTGATACAATTTTCAAAAATAATTGAGGCCTGCAACAATCAAGACAACTGAATTATAACTCCAATTCTCCTAAAATATACCAACCGAGACACCTTCCTGCTCCACCTTTTTTCCTACCTCCAGCATAGTTTCAAACAATTTCCGCTGTCCTGCAAAGAAAGGCTCCTCCATCATCCGCAGCAGCTCCCTCCGGTCATGCTCCGTCAAGTCCTTTCCCGTTCTACAAAACTGCAAATATGTTTCCATATCCATATAACGGGGCAAAAAGGGAATTCCTGTTTTCTCACACAAATCCTTCCATATCTGAAAGCCGCCGCAATCCAAATCTCCGAAATGCCCATAAACACAATCCGGGAATGCCCTGTACAGTTCCCTCAAAAACTGCCTCTTCGCCCGATTATGATAACCGCCCAGATAAACAGCAAGCGTTCCTTCTTCCCGCCACCGGTGGAAGGAGGTCAGGTTTTCAATCGTCACGATTTGACTGACCGGACAGCTGACATCCCAACATACGTCACCGATATCCTGGCTGGACAGACCGATTCCGCCCTGCAGCGCAGCAAGATAAATACGGCTGTCCGCCATGACTTTTGCATCTTGTCCGCCATCCTCCTTATGGGACAGCGTAAACACCCCGCTGCCCTTCACCATCACCCAGGATGGATTCTTAAAAATATTAAATTCCTCCATCACCTGCTCCGCCGTCAGCTCTGTCAGCGTATTCTCCGGGAAAAACCGGGCAATAATGCCCGCTGCCCCGGCAATCTCCTTTTCCGCCGCCTTGGAATCCTTCAAAAACCGTACAGAAAATTCCCTTAAAAAAATTTCCGTCCGGTTCTCCAAAATATGCAGAATCAGCCCGCAGCGTTCTGCCATCGCCTGCGGCTGATCCATATCCACATACTGCGCCACGCTCTGCCCCTGCCCGATTCTTTGCTCCACATACTGTAAAAAAGCATCCAACGCAGGATGTCTGCCCCGGTATTCCCGGCAGATATGAATCACATCCTCTTCCTTTTGTTTTCTGGTTCTGCGCTGCAGCCATGCATAAATTTCTTCCGCACGTTCTGTCTGCAGCAGACACTTTTCCAGAATATGGCCTTCCTTTCCCTTCCGCCAGATCAGGCGCACAAATCCTTTTTCCTCCATATCCGCAAGCTGGGCATGGACCAGTTCAAACTGCATGGAGGTTTCGTCAAAATATTCCGGCAGCGTACTCTTTTTCACCGGAAATTCAATGCTCTGCTTCCGCTGATTCTGGCCCGTATATAAAAGGCTGTTTTCATATTTATCCAACAGGCTGTTCAATACTTTCTCATCATACCGTTTCATGCCCGGGTAAAGTCCTCCACATAACTCATTTTGTCATCCTGCAATACGAGCAGCACCTTCTTCACCGCAGGGCCGATATACTGGATCTTGTCCGGCGACGCTGCAATGATAACCTGCAAATTGGAATGGGTCAGAAATTCCAGCACCCCCGAAATCCGTTCATCATCCATATTATTAAAAGCCTCATCCAGCATCACCAGGCCAATGGCATCCCCGCCGATGCTGTTCCGGTAAAGCTGCATAAAAGAAGCTGCCACGGTAATATAAAACGGCGTCTGGGTCTCGCCGCCGCTCTTTTCCCGGCTGACCTTGGAATACAGCATATAGCTTTGATCCTCACCCGTAATCTTGATATCGTAGTCCATATAAGTTCGGTAATCCGTATATTCTTCCAGTGTTTTAGCGCTGTTTTCATCGTCCAGCGCCAGCTTTTCAAACAGTTCCTCAATGACCTCTCTATGATTCTGGCTGAACAGACTGCTGAAAATGGATTCGCCCTGCATGACATTGAAATCATCCATAATCATCTGATAGAACTTTTTCAGCTTTCTGCTGGGTTCATATAAAAATTCATACTGCTCTCTGGAAAAATGAATCTCTCCAAGTGAACGGTTCAGCTCCTTAAACTCGTTCTGCGCCTGCTTGATATTTTCCTGCAGACGGGATAAAAACTGCTCCCTGAATTCATCCTCCGCCGCCTGTCTGGCTTTATAAACCTTCTCCTCATATTCCAAAAGCCTGGAATTTTTCAGCTTATCATATTCCGCCAGAAATTCCGGATATCCCTGCAGCATTACGGCCTCTCTTATTTCGGTATCCAATTGACTCATGCTTCTCTGCAGCTCTTCCAAATGAAGCCTTTTCTGAATCAGGGTCTGATTTGCATGCAGACACTTCATAGCCTCCCTACAGTCCGCCAGCTGTTTTTCATGCTTCCGCTTTTCCTCCAGCGCCGGGAGACGGTACTTCAAATCCACATCCGCAGCGGTATCCAACGGTTTTGTCACAAATTCCAGCTGACTGATCTTTTCCTCCAGTGCTGCTTCCTGCTCCTGCAAAGCCTCCTGCTGCCTGCGGCACTGCTCCAGCTGCCGTAAATAAGCCTCCGCACCGATATAAGGCGTTTCATACACCTCCGGTTTAATAGCGCTGACCACATGATTCTGATACCGCATACATTGTCTGGTTATGGCCACGGGATACAGCTTTAAATCCTGATATTTCTGGCACATATGCACCTTGCCCAGGACCATATTCACATATCGCTTTGCCCAAATGCTTGCAGAAGTTACCACCTCGGCAAGGGATCCGGCCGGGACCTCATCATATTTTTCCAGCTTTCCCGTATTAATCAGGCCGACACCATAGGCCTTCCTGTTTTCCCGCATCCTGTCATAAACGCTCAGGGCCAGATCAAAATCCTCCGGCTCCACCAGAAGGTAAAAGCGCTGGTTATTCAGATAGCCTTCCACCGCATTCTGCCAGGCAGGATTCACAATATCCAAAAGCTCACACAATACACGGACCTCCGAGCTCCTGCCAACCTGCCGCAGCTGCTCCTTAATGCGCTGCCTCAGCTGTGTTACACTGTCCGGATAGGTAAGCCGCTTCTTTTCCAGCTGTTCGATACGATTTTTCAAATCAGACAGCTCTTTCTGACAGCCGTTTAGCTCCACCCTCGTCTCAGCCAGCTTCCTTAGCACCTTTTCATACATATTCTTTTTATAGGAAAGAACTTTTTCCAGACAAAGGCTCACGTCAACCAGGCTTTCGCATTCCTCCAGCTTTTCCAGAAAAGCGGCATACTCCTTCACACACCCGTCTGCATCCTTTACCTGAAGAAGCTTCTGCACATCCGCCAGTGCCGCCTTAACCGCCTTGTGAAGCGCCTTCATTTCCTCTTTGTCAGCCGCCAGCAACCCTTTTAACACCGTTTCCTGCTGTTCCAGCTCATGCAGCGCCTGATATTCTTTATCCGTATTTAACTCCACCGACAGATCCGTAATGAGCTGCTGCCGCTGCCGTCTGGCTTCCTGCAGCTCCTCCTCCCTGCGCTTCTGTTCTTTTTCCCGCATCTGGGCGCCGTCCCGCCTTGCCTTCGCATCCCCTCGGGCCTCCTGCGTCAGCTCCACATCCACCCGCGCCAGATAATATTCCTGGAACCGATCCCTGCGCAGACCGTTTTCCACCTCGGCTTCTTTTTCATTGATTGCCTCCAGTTTGGCAATCCGGTTTTTCACATCCTGTAGCATACGCTCCAAATCCTGATAGCTGCGGACATTTTCCTTCAACGCATCAATATTGACTTCCTTCTCATCCAAAACATAGGAATACACAAAATCCTTAATATCATGAATCGGCTTAAAGGCAAGGGCTTTGGGAATCAATGAAAAAAATTTGTCCTCTAGGCGGCCGAACCTGGCCTGCACCATCTTTTTGGCTTCCGTCTGTGTATTTGCAAAGATTTTAATCCCCTTGTTTGTCCCACGGAAAACCGAAATGGATTTCACCTGGTTTCCCCTCAGAAACAGCTCATCCGCCAACCGCCTGTTTTCCAGCAGATACCAGCCCACATTGGGTTCCTTCTCCTCTGAAGCCGAATCCATTACCGCCCCCACAATAAAGAACTGTTTTCTTCCTTCCTCCCAAAACTCCAGGGCAATATGGCTTGTAATCTCTCCGCTCCGCTCATAGGGGCGATCCTCCCGTCCCGTCTTGCACCTCATGTAGCTGTTCAGGTTCCGCTTTCCCTTTTCATGGGCAGCCTTGTTAAAATGCACCTTGGAACAGGTCACCACAAACTGGATCGCATCCAGAAGCGTGGACTTGCCCGCCCCGTTTTCCCCGGAAAGCAGGACGGAATCATCCAGTTCAATAAGCTCGTTTGCAAACCTATGCCAGTTAATCAGCCGAATCCTGCACAGCTTCTTCATCTTCCGTTTTTCCCCCTTTCCGATACAGCGCAAGCATATCATTCACCCGCTTAATGTCCTCTACCCGCACTGCCATCAAAATAGAATCATAAATAATCACACGGGATTCTTCCTGCATCAGGTCCCGATCCAGAAGCTCCACCAGATTGAACCGCTTAAACAGGCGAAGCGCATTGTTCATGGTCGTTTTATCAATCTGTTTTTCCCGTATTTTTAACGAAATATATTTTTCCTGGATATCGCCCAGATTTACCACCACATCGGTCAGGGAAAGCTCCCTCTTTTTCTCATCATATAAAATCCGCAGGATCAGCAGGATGATGGAGTCATTCAGCTTCAAATTCAGGTGATTATAGTTCTCCCGGTTTACCAGCTGGATTACCCCATACTCGTCATTGATTTCCAGCGTATAACCCAGCACCTCCAGATACCGCTCAAACACCTGTTTCCAGCGCTGGATAAAGTAAAAATCGCTCTTCGTGGCTTCATTACGTCTGACGATAAAACAAATACTCATCAGCTTATTGCAGACCCGGCGGAACTCATCCCTGTCCTTCTGCAGCATTCCTTCAAACAAATCCATCTATCTGCCTTCCTTTCGCCGAATCAAAAAATCCCGGAACCGAAATCCGCACTTTTCCGCCATATTTTTTAATTCCAGCGTATAATCCATATTTTTCCGCTGCCCATACAAACGGATATAAATTAACCTGATAAAGGTATCCCCTTCACTGACCGGAAACTCGGATGCCGCCATAACCTGTCTGTCTCCCAGCATATCCTTCACGTAAACGTTGATTTTCTCAGGACTTAATATCCGCGCCAGCTTCTCTTCCATCCTCCTGCGTTTTTCTTCCCGCAGCTCCTCATTCGCTTCGAAGCTTTCCATGACCTCCAGTATAAATTCTTTCTTTCCTTCCACCGGCGCATACAGGGAATCCGTATCCAGATACTCCCAGGAAAAAAGCTTTATCAGCCGATCCATCTCTTCCAATTCATATACTGCATTGTAGTCCAGTTTTTTCTCTGTAATCCGTTCATTTAAATAAATCAGAATATCCTTCAGCTGCCCGCGCACATCCTCCCCTGAAGAGAGCAAAAAACGCGCCCGGTTGATGGCGGCCCGCTGATACCGCGTATTCTTTTTGTTAATCTCACTTAAGATTTCATCCATCTGCCGAAATGCATCAATCACCTCATGCAGCATGGACAATACCTCTTCCCTTGCCTCTTCCTCCGAAATCTCTCTCAGTTCAGCGATTTCCCCTGCAGCCTTATTCAGGAACCGTACGCTGCGGCTGTTGCTTTCCAGCCGCTCCAGGATTTCCGGCCGGAACTTGGAAACATTGTCCGAGGTCAGAAGCCGGTGGTACGCCTTATCCACCACATTTGTATAATAATCATTCAACAGCGCATCCATAATTTCCGCCACCGTGGAATGCTTCGTCAACTCATCAATATATCGTTTGATATTCGCATTCAGACTTTTAAGCCCTGTAATCAACGCGTCCGTATTCTCCACGATCTGCAAAAGCCCGATACCGGGATTCTCCAGACCGGCACGGGCTAAGCTGTAAATGGTATAAATATACCCCTGATATTCTGTTCTTTTCTCTTCCGAAATCGCAAGCAGCGTCTTCATTACCTGAACCGCATAATCGCGGAAGTTCACCCGCTGCACGTAGCTGTGATCCGTATCCACCGATATCCAGCCGTACCTCTCCAGCCTGCGCAGGATAAAATTCGCCTTATCCCGGCTGCTCATGCCGCCTGTCGTATCCGCACTGTAGCAAGAATCATACCGTCTCCTGGCTCCAATTCCTCTTCCGGCATCTGTGCCGCCATCGCTGAATCAAAATAAAACTGCAGCTCATCCACCAGGACATCCCGCTCCACACCAAAAGACAACTGCCGGTTAGTCACTGCGAACAACCGGCAGATACATTCCCAATATACCAATTTCCCCGGCACTGTCAGAGGATGAAAAAAATTCTCAGGGATGATGTCGAAAAGCATTAAATGCAGACTCCTGTATCTGGTTTGATATGTTTTAAAATGTCTAACGACATTTTATCATTGCAATTGCAGGAATACAAGAGGCGGGGGCAGTTTAGTTCTGAATCAGACTTACAAAACAGGACTCAACATGAAGAAAACAACTATGAAGATATCGATTGGAATGTAATAAATATATTATCTGATAACGAGCTATCAACACTTTCTATAAAGCTTTCCAAAAGTAAACGAAGTGAAAAAGATTGGACTATCATAAAAGAATTACTAAAAGGAAAAGAAATGTTTACTTTTGTTGCAAATTCTAATGTTCCATGGATTAGTTCCATAGAAGGCATTGCACTGGAAAAAGAAGCACTGCTTGTTTATACAAATAAAACAGACCTGCAGATACATCTTGAAGAATTGTATATATCAGGAGATATCCCTACAGAGGTAAACATAAAGTCTTATCTCTTTGAAGATATACTTCAAATTGCTAAGAAGCATAACACAATAGTTTTATTTGATATTACAAACAATAAAGACAGAAGATACATGAGTTATATCCCAAGTGAAAATGTGATAAAAGCAGGCTTCTTAGTATAAGACAAGACACATGTGGGTGAAACATTTGATATTATCTTTGGTCCTGTTGCTAACGATGATGTTTACACCACATTTACCCTTTATACTGCTGGAGCATTAACTAAGGAACAAACATTGGAGGCTCTTAAAATCAAAAAGCTGTATAATCAGTTAGTGCTTACCTCAGAGAAGGCGTTAAGCTACTTAAAGTTTATTGGCACGGTGACGGAGGGGGAATTTTAATGGAAAAACAGAAATTTGAAGCTATGCTCATGCTTCTTGTTCCGCAGGTAGTCCACCTGATTACCGAGAATTATCCGTATGATGAAGTTACTGCCTCTAAAGAATTTTACGATTCTAAGGTATATTCCTTTCTGGAGCTGGAAGATACGAAGCTGTGGCATTTGAGCGCGCTGACTCTGTTTAATATGTTCGATGAAGAAAAAAAGACAGGCACATTCACATTCCCGGAGGAGGCATGATTATGAGTCAGGAAGGCAATTTCTTAATCTATTGTATCGAACAGTATAAATCTGCAAAAGGCTTAACTGCAAAACCGGAAATAACATGAATACAAAGAACTAATACGGCATTGCATAATTAACTATGATTATACAGTTAAGGGCACCCCTGTATACGTCCATTTGAAAGGATGTGCAGCGAGATCGTATTGTTCAATAAATCTCTGAATGCTTTCTTTCAGTTCCTCTATAGATGTATAACTCTTGCGTTTCAATAGTTTACGGTTGATAATCCCGAACCATATTTCTATTTGGTTCATCCATGAGCTACCGGGGCTGCTGCAATTATCTGTCGTACTGCCTCACAAAAATCCATCTCCGTTCTTGTTTCATTTAAATAGGGCGGATACATTGTCCCGCTTGCTATATGTAAGAAGCCAATTAGACTGGTCTTCCCGTGACAGATATACTCAAAATCTCTTGCCGCAGAAAGGCCAGGCAGTGGCAGTTTATCAGGAAATTTATGCTCTAATGCCTGGATACCTGTCATTTCATCCACTGATACCACTTGGGTAGTAACAGTTCAGCCTTCGGCCGAACTGTTACTACATCCGCCCATTATAAGTCGCCTTCGGCGAGGGGCGGATGCCTGCTGCCACCACGTTTTCTCACGGTTTGCGCAGTGAATGCGCAAACCTGCCTGAACTGTTACCTTGGGTTCCTTCCTTTTCGAGAACCTGGGTGTGCAGGTATAAATCACAGATTTCATTTACCTTGGCGGCGAAGATTTCCGGTGAGATTTAAACTCCATTGGCTGGTTTCATACCCGAAATCGGAGGGATGTTTACAGGAATTTTTGCTTTTACATTTTTTAAAAGATTGAATTCACATTCAAACGAAGCGCGCAGAAAAATTGCTAAGCCAACAATCAAAGACACACTAATTATATTCCAAATATAGTACAAATCAAATGAATAATCAAGATATAGGTATCAAACAGGTATCACTCCCCACCCAAAGAGCCGGAAAGTTCGCCGTTTAAGCGGCTTCCCGGCTCCCTGTCTACTATTCAAACTCGGCAAGTCCAAAGGTATTCTTAAATATAATTGTTTAAGTTTTGTATCTTTTTTACCGTTATTTTATTTCTGTTGCATATATTATTTTGGCTCGCTGATTTTCTGTTGCCAATTTGTTGCCACAAATGTATTATAACAAATCAGATTTCAAAAGCAAACCTCTTTTTACAAAACATCCACTGTTCAGTTTTTCCAGCCCCCCGAATGATCTATGTATTGATCCCCAGGTCTTCTCCACGCTCCGCTTTCATCAATATAATTGTCATTGGGTGCTCTCCACGCCCCCGATGCATCTACATAAAAATCATCTACAGTTCTCCAACATCCCGAATAATCAATGTAATCATCATCAGGCATTCTCCATGCACCAGATGCATCCATATACTCTTCTCTTTTCCACCTTGGCATTTTCTATTCCTCTCTCGAAACAAAATACATATTGATTGATTTTTTCCCCTTATCATCTACACATATTGCAAATCCATATAATTTCAATTCTAAATGCTGTTTTATAAATTCATCTATTGAAACAGATAATACAAAACCATATTGACTTCCAAAATACTTTCTAACAAGATGTAAAATAGATAAATTATACCCATCTATTTTCAGATAAATTTTATACTTACTTTTATAATCCGGAAAATAATCTATTGCCATAAGCCATAAATGCATCTTTCCCAAATTAATTGCATCAGCATAAACTTCTTGAATAAAATTAATCAACTCACTAAATTGAGGTGATTTCAAATTCAAAATATAATCCTTATAATATATATCATTATATACATATATTTTTCTTTCATCATCTAAATAATCCCTCAACAGCCATTCCATATTTATTGCAGTTCCATATTTATTATTCTTAACTCCCAAAATATGAATTGGCAAATACTTTTTTTCTTTTTCTGGTATTAATGCAGGTATCTTACCTAGATCATCTTGTAAATCAGGAAATATATTTATAATTTTTTCAGAGAATCCCTTCATATTCGAATATGTTTGATTGTCAAGCACAACATAATTTCTTTGTAGTTTAGTTCCCTTTACAACGCACCTGTATTTTACCATTTTTTTATCAAGCACAAATTGAATAAGTTCGGGATCCTTTTCCTTTGTTTCTATGTTCTCTTCCGGTTGATAATATACTTTCAATTCGAATGGAAAATCTTTTTGATACTCAGATACATTTATTCCCAAAGAATCGATATTCGAAATATCTTTCTCTATACCATTATCGTTTAATAATTTATTATATACTTGTTCTAACTTAACTACCATATCTGAAGCAATCAAATAATTCACCCTTCCACACAATAATTCCTCAATATAATTCATTTGTCTCCTTTTGTAATTCACTTTGAATGTCTACATTCGAATCTAAACAATAATAGTTAGCAGTAATATGTGGAACCATTTTTTTTACACTCTTTTTTAGTCCTTTACTCGCTAATAACGCTACAAAACGGTTAAAATAAACTCCATTTATAATGCATGCCATATCATATAAATATTCCCGTTCTTTAGCATTTAAATTCCGGTTATTAAGATAAGAACTAAAAAATACTTTTCTATTCTCAGTTCGTTCCTTTAAAGATAATATTAATGCAATGTCAAATGAATATACCGAACTATACCATGTTACCAACATGTCATTTAATAGGACTTCATCTCCAGAAAGATTAAAGTCTATAATACCATATCGATTATTATAAATAGTCACATTACTTAGTAATCCCAAATCTCCATGAACTGCATAAACAGGTAGATCTGTCCACATATTTTTAATTTTGCTAATTGACATTTCATGAACAGCTTTAACTTTTTTGTATAAATTGGCTTCAAGTAGAATATTTTTATTGGCTCCCCATATTCTATCTATATCTACTCTTCCAGAAAACAATGCACAATATGTTGCACCCTTTTGCAAATGACATTCGTGATTTATTGAAATTGTATGCATATCTGCCAGTAATCTTCCGAGAGTTTTTATGTTTCCAAACGATATTGTTTTAAGATCTTCTCCAAAATAATCTTCTATCGTAACTCTAAACTCTACATCTGAAAAACGAAAACAACCTATAAATCTATTTTTCATCTTATATTTTTGAGGTACAGGAAGTCCATCAACCCGTAAAATTTCCGAAAATTCCGAGCGTTTTTCTTCTTCCTCAACACAAATCCATTTATCGGACAATAATTTCATAACGTATCTTACATGAAGAATAGTTTCTATCAAAATAACTATACATATTTTTTCATCTACCTGATAATATTGTAATATCTCAATAGCTACAGCTTTTCCTCTGTTTCCTAATTCATACTTCTCAAGTATATTATTTACATCTTTTATACTGATCACATACATGTCCTACAACACCATTCAAACGACTTTGATTATCAGAGATTTCTTCCTGTATAACACTTATTGCCTTAAGAATTAATTTATCATCCTCTGTCAGTTCCGTCTTTTTATTCTTTATCCTTCTAAATTGAATTTTAGCACTCGCAAGAATGCATAATCTATATGAATAACAAAGATTAACATCCACAAGATGACAGCATCCTGTAGTAACCAAATTGGCACTATAACAATTTGCACATAAAAAAAAGAATTTGCAATCATAACAAGGATTTTCTTTTATAAGATCGAATTTAGATGCATCATAATTCTTAAAAATTCCTGCCTGTTCACCTATAGATACTGGGGCAAACCCTTGACATGGATATACGTTTCCATCTATGTCATAGCATGCTGTCATTTCTCCAGCTCCGCAGAATCGCAGTTTCTTATTTAGTTTTGAGAACACTAATCTTAAATCATAATCCAACATTGTACAAAGCTTAATATCAGGATTATCTGTATAATACTTGACTAATTTTTCAAGCTCTCTTACAAAAATCTCTTCATTCTTTGAATAATTCCAATCAACACCTGTTGAAAGAGTTGCATCCGCAAAAAAGCCCAATTTATATAGATTAATGATTCCCTCAGCGAGCGAAGGAAGGGTATATTCTGACATAGTTAATTTTGCTTGACAATCAGGCCATGTAGTAACAAAAAAATCTATATCAATATTTTCATAACTACCTTTTCCAGATAAAAAAGGACGATTCTTATTTTGCATAGTCTCTGTACCATCAAGACTTAATGAAACCATATATCGTTCTTTTCTCTCTTTTAACCACTCCTGAACTTCTCCATGTACAAGAGTCCCATTCGTTGTGGTTTCAAAAAAAGTATTCCGATCCCCATACATAGTCATGACATAATCATCTATTTGCTTTATAAGTTCAAAATTAGTAAATGGTTCTCCACCAAATACCTCTATTAAAACAGTATCTCCTGGTTTAGAAGAACTGTAAAAATTGTCTAAAATACTTCTCGCTGTTTCAAAGCTCATTGTTCTCTTACTCTTAAAATGTTCATAACAATATACACAATTTAAATTGCATTCTTCCGTTAACAGAAGCATAATTTTTTTTTGATCTTTATCCACGATTAACCTCCTCGATAAGATACAGCGGGAATTTAACCATAATCTATAGCTAAACTCCCGCTGTTTTACATGTACTTGTATACGTTAGAAATCAATCCCAACCACAAGACTTTTTATGAGCTGTACAGCTACAGGAATATGTGGCAAAACCAGGATCAAAACTATATCCTTCAGTGCCATATTTCTTTTCTGCCTTTTCAATCATCTCAGTCAGTTCGTTTTTTTCTGCACTGTTAAGAAATAACTCAGCCATATATCTCGTCCTCCCTTCAAGTATTAGTACATTTCCAATAACAATAAGCAACCTACTCCATATTAATCATTGGAACATGTATCGCAGCATGTAGTGCAAGAACCAGATGCTACATGCTCAAATACAACTTTGAGCATTTCTTCTGAATATCCTTCTCTAATAACTGTCATATTCTCACCTCCCTTCTTTACATTTTTTTGCTTATTTCTTTATAATAAAGATTAACAAGTTCTTTTTGTATTTGTCGAATTCGATGGCATTTTTGCTTATTTCCATACAATATTCTCTGCGATTTACATCCTCCCTGACAAATTGGTAACAGATTGCATTTTTTACATTCTTCGTCCTCTATGGTAGTATTTCTAAAAATTCGATATATACTATTATCTTCTGATATACCATCAAATACCGTTCCACATGCGAATTCTTTTTTCCCTGATAAACGATGACATTTATATAACGTACCATCCGCATCAATTGATATTCTATTTTTAGTAGTCATTCCACAAGAAAATGCATTAGGCATTAATCCAAATGCACCTATCAATCCCATATCTCCATCATAACGTGGTTTATATAGTGGAAATCCTTCACTAAATTGAGTTTTTACAGCTTGAAGAAATGGATGTTCCATATCCCCATGAAAATCGCTTATTATCTCATTATCACTATCCAAAGTAAGCGGTGCAAAATAAATATATAAAGAAGAATTATCATGTCCTTCAAATTCTTTTTTCAATTGTATATAAATTTCCTTCGCTCTCTCTATTTTACTTGCTGCAAAGTTCAATCTAACATTTGTTGTAACATGATGATCCAATAACATACATACATTATTGATTACACGCTTATAAGCATCTTTCGCATCAATATCAACATATCTTTTTATTTTTCCATATTTTTCTCCAATTTCATCAATTGTTATCTGAAATGAAAGATCTGAATATTCTTTTTGAAAATACTCAAGCATTTCTTCCGTTAAAAGAGAGCCATTTGTTGTTATGTGTGCTATCAAGTCATAACCAGCTTTTTTCAACTCTTCTGTTATATACTTCATTATTTCAAAGTTCATCAGTGGCTCTCCACCAAACCAATTGATAGCAAATTGTGGCTCTGGATAATTTTTTTTAATATATTGAATCGTTGCGTCTGCAACTTTTTTTGTCATTGGATATTGTTTAATTCCATTTTCAAAACAGTAATAACACCTTGCATTACACTCTGTTGTAGTAAGCAACGTTACATTTTGAACTGGATCACTCATTCCTTTTATACGCAATTCTTCTAAAGCCGCCAACTCATCGAAATCATCATCTACGAGAAATCCCATTTTATGAAGTTGTTGTACACAATCCTCTTTAAAATTCTTTTCTATAAAAATTTTATTATATTTTTCTTTCTCCATCGCAACAAATGCCGTTGTATGAGTATTATATAGTAAATATGTATTTGGATTATCATCCTGCTCTGTTGCAATAATAAATTGTGATATTTTCATGTTATTTTTCAAGGGATTGTCCCTGATATTCCCCCTTTATAATATTTTTTATTTCACCAATAACAACACATTTAATCAAAATACACTATGCTAAAATGGTTTTTTGAGGTATACTTGATAATTCCGTTTAACATTATCCAAAACTTTTTCTACATATGCTTTTCCACCTGGCATTCCATTGTTAATCAAATGATTAATTCTCTGTAAAGCTGCATTACTCTCTTCTTCAGCTTGATTACCATGCAGATATGCACAAACCAGCCAAAAAACCATGTCATCCATTGTATATTTAGATCTCTTTGCCAACATTATCATATCTGCCAATTCTACCTGAGATTTTGCATCTCCCTGTTTAGCCGCCATTTCAAAATATTTCATAGCCTTCTGTTCTCTTCCAAAAAGACCAGTCTCTCCTATTTTATACATAGAAGCTAATAAATATTGTCCAAATGCAGCCCCGCCATCAGCTGCTATTTGCAAATACTTTGTTCCCGCTTTTTTATCTTTAGATGTACCAATTCCATTTAATAAATCTATTGCTACCATTAAATTAGCCTGTACATGTCCTTTGTCCGCAGCCATTTTATAGTATCGATGTGCCTCTTGATCATTTTTTTCTGTGTGCAGTCCTCTATTATAGCAATCACCAACCATAACCATTGCATCCACATCTCCTTGTTCAGCTTTTGTCACTAAATTTCTCAATCCCTCGTCCATATTTTGTCTCCTTTTCCTTTAGTACCAATTTTTAAAAAGTGTACTTTTTTGAATGGATAATTCAATGTGGATTGTTTGTGATTTTTATAAATAATTTATATTTTAACATTGAAAATCCGTATATTTCGTTGTACAATATACTTAATATTTTACTTGTTAAAGAAGAAGAGAAATTGCAAAAAAGTACACCTTTTTGTAATATCTCTTCTTTCTTACTTTTCCGCATTCTCGTAAGATTTCGCTTTATATAAAAACGTAGAAATCGGCATATTGCAGGCATTTGCGGCAACTACACCTGATATTTTTCCATCTTTCCATTTCTTATATATTTTGTGGAAATCTTTTGGTAATGGTTTCGGTGGACGTCCAAAACGGACACCTTTCGCTTTGGCAACAGCAATTCCTTCTGCTTGTCGCTGTTTTATATTACTTCTTTCGTTTTCAGCCACAAAGGACAACACCTGTAAAACAATGTCACTCAGAAAAGTCCCCATAAGATCTTTGCCTCTTCTGGTATCTAATAACGGCATATCCGAAACAACAATATCAACTTTCTTTTCTTTTGTAAGAATTCGCCATTGTTCTAAAATCTCTTCATAGTTTCTTCCCAACCTATCAATACTTTTTATATAAAGCAAATCATCTGCTCTCAATTTTTTCACCAGTTTCTGATACACCGGTCTGTTAAAATCCTTTCCTGATATTTTTTCCACATAAATATTTTTCTCTGAAATTTCTAATTGCTTCATCGCCTCCAATTGTCGATCTTCATTTTGATCTTTTGTGCTTACTCGAACATATCCATATTTGTTTATCATTTCGTACCTCACTTTCTTTTGACGCATTCAATAAAATATCATAGAATGCTTAATCGAATCTATCTATACAAAATAGTCTTATATACAATCTCCTCCACACAAGCCTGGATATTATTCATTCTCCCAACCCATGCCATCTGATCCCGCATTTTCAGTTTTCCCGTTACTCCCTGTCTTTCTTTCATCTGCTCCACCAGTCTGTCCATCATCTGATTTCCTCACACAAGAACTTTGGCATCTTAATCACTCGGTTACTCTTAGGCGTTTTTGGAGAAGTAATCACATTCTGCCCCTTTAATCTCTGGTATGACTTGTTAATCCGAAGATTGCACTTGTCGAAGTCAAAGTCGGCAGGGATAAGGGCTAATAGCTCGCCCATTCGGATACCACACCAGTAGAGCATTTCAAAGGCATAATAGGACTGTGGCTTATCCATCATGGCATCTGCAAATTTCAGATATTCTTCCTTTGTCCAGAACAGCATTTCCTTGTGTTCCTCTGAACCCATAGAGCCTGCTTTCTGTGCTGGATTGGAAGTCAGGTGGTAAAACCTTACCGCATGATTGAATATGGCACTTAGCTGTGCGTGAATTGTTTTCAGATAGGTTGGTGCATAGAGTTCTCCATTTTCATCCCGATAAGATAACAACTCATTCTGCCATGCAATAATGTCCTTCGGCTCGATTTCCTCCATCTTTCGATTTTCAAAATACGGAACAATTTTTGTTCTGATAATGTGGCTCTTGGACTCCCATGTGTTTTCCTTTACACGCTTCCTTTTATCTGCTTCATAGATTTCAAAGAAGTTGCCAAAGGTCATATCCAGTTTTGCTCCCTGCTTTAGCAGTTCTTCTCGTTCCCACATCTGGGCTTCACGCTTCGTTGTAAAGCCCCTTTTCTGTGTCTGTTTTCTCTCTCCCTGCCAATTCGTGAAACGAAATACAACACGCCATTTGTCTCCATCATTGTAAACAGCCATTTTATCAACTCCCTTCTTATTGTTCGCTGTAACACATTTTCTTCTTGAAAAATTCAGTGTTCACTCTTGATGAAACAGTGATATAACCCATCTGCTTCAATTCCTCGTTCATCTGTCTTACGATTTTGTACGCATAAGATTTTGATACGCCGATTTCATCAGCTACATCCTGTACGCTCATAAAAGTTTTTTGTTCCATTTGGTTTCCTCCCTTGTTTTATCATCCTAAACTATTTCGTTTAAGTTTTGTAGAGTTATCATACTAAACATTTTAAGTTAAGTCAATAGGTTTTCAAGTGAATACTAACTTTTTTTGTTTAAGTTCTTCTTGCTATCCTTTTTGCTTCGTGCTATACTCTACATAAGCAAATAAGTTTAGGAGGTTTTGTTATGGCAATCGGACAACGCATTAAATTTTTCCGTAACAGAAAAGGCATGACACAAAAGTATCTGGGCGAAATTCTGGGCTTCCTTGGGAAGACCTCGGATGTTCGTATGGCACAATATGAGTCAGAAGCCAGAGTACCAAAAGCCGAACTGGTAAAAGAGATGGCTGGTATCTTTGATGTCAGTCCCTATGCTCTGAATGTTCCAGATATAGATACTTACTTTGGTCTGATGCACACTTTTTTTGCATTGGAAGATATGTATGGTTTGAAAATCAGTGAGATTGATGGAGAAATCTGTCTACATCTGGATAAGACCAATTCCAATTACACAAGTCTTTTTCGTATGTTCCATTCATGGCAACAGGAAGCTGCTAAACTGGAAAATGGAGAAATCTCCAAAGAGCAGTACGATGAATGGCGTTACAAGTATCCAGAACTTGACAATTCTCCTCATTTTGCCAAAGTCATTCCGCAGGGGCTTAGTGATATGCTCATGGAAGAACTTGCTAAGATTGATAAAGAAGAAAAGAAAGAGTCTAAGAGAAAAAAGAAAAAGTGAGCATAAAAAAACCTTACCGACTTTCATTGTTTGAAAATCAGTAAGGTTTTTCTATGCTATATTCAGATAAAATTTATTCCTTGAGTGAGAGTCAAATGTTGTCAAATCGTTGCCACGGCTTAAATAAATTTGTTTGGAAGTCACATAAACACTGGGTTCTTTTTGACACTTTCATCATTCGAATTCAATCGTCGCCGGCGGCTTCCCCGTACAATCATAAAGCACCCGGTTCACATTCTTCACCTCGTTCACAATCCTGCTGCTCACTCTCCCAATCAGCTCCCAGGGAAGCTCGGCAAATTCCGCAGTCATGAAATCGGTAGTGGTCACGGCGCGCAGAGCGACTGCATAATCATAAGTCCGCTCATCCCCCATAACCCCAACGGAGCGCATATTGGTAAGCGCTGCAAAATACTGATCCGGCTTATTCGGAATATCAGCCTTTGCAATCTCTTCCCGGTAAATCGCATCTGCATCCTGCAGCATCCGGACCTTATCCTCCGTCACCTCTCCGATAATCCGGATAGCAAGTCCCGGGCCGGGGAAGGGCTGACGGCTGATCAGCTTTTCAGGAATGCCAAGCTCACGGCCGGCCGCACGCACCTCATCCTTAAAGAGCAGACGGAGCGGCTCCACGATTTCCTTGAAATCCACATAATCCGGCAGGCCGCCCACATTATGGTGGCTCTTGATCACGGCGGATTTGCCCAGGCCGCTCTCAATCACATCCGGATAAATGGTTCCCTGCACCAGGAAATCCACAGCGCCGATTTTCTGCGCCTCTTCTTCAAACACGCGGATGAATTCCTCGCCGATTATCTTTCTTTTATCTTCCGGCTCCACTGCGCCGGCAAGCTTTTCATAAAAACGCTTCTGCGCGTTCACACGGATAAAATTCAAATCATAGGGACCATTGGGTCCGAATACCTCTTCCACCTCGTCCCCTTCGTTTTTGCGAAGCAGGCCGTGATCCACAAAAACACAGGTAAGCTGTTTCCCCACAGCTTTTGACAGCAGCACGGCAGCCACGGAGGAATCCACGCCGCCGGAAAGTGCGCACAGCACCTTGCCGTTTCCGATTCTTTCACGCAGCGTCTGAATGCTTGTCTCCACAAAGGAGTCCATCTTCCAGTCTCCCGCGCAGCCACAGATATCAAACAGGAAATTCGCCAGCATTTTCTTTCCTTCCTGGGTATGCATTACCTCAGGATGGAACTGCACACAGTACAGGCCTTTTTCCACGTTCTCGGCTGCTGCCACAGGGCAGACCGGCGTGGAGGCCTTTATTTCAAATCCGGGGGCTGGCTGGGATATATAATCTGTATGGCTCATCCAGCAGACAGAAGTCCCGGATACATTGGTGAACATTTTTCCAGTGGTGTCAAAATGTACCTCCGTCTTGCCATATTCCCGCACAGGCGCTGTGGAAACCCTGCCACCAAGCAGGTGGTTCATCAGCTGCGCGCCGTAGCAGATGCCCAGCACCGGAATTCCCAGTTCAAAAATACCTTTATCACAGGAAGGAGAATCGTCGCCATATACACTGTTGGGGCCGCCCGTAAAAATAATGCCTTTGGGATTCATTTTCCGGATTTCCTCAAGACTCATCGTATGGGGGTGAACCTCGCAGTACACATTGCATTCCCTGACTCTTCTGGCAATCAGCTGATTGTACTGCCCGCCGAAGTCCAGGACAATAACCATTTCTCTTTCCATTTTTTCCTCCATTCTGCCGCAGGGCGGCACGACCGTATATTACAGGTAAAATCACAGGCAACTTTTTTCAGTAAATATTGTATCCATTAAAAATACATTTCATTATAAAATAATCCCTGCCTGTTTGTCAAAACCTTTTCTTTCCGAATTTATCCGTATTTTTCCGGTTTTATTGCTGATTTTCCACAATCCGGCCATGGAAGGGTCTGCTTTGGGTCCCTGTATCCTGCTGCATCTGGCATTTTCCACCTGGCATTTCCACCGGTCGTGTCCCTACTGTTCCCTCTGCCTGTGCATCGCCATTTCCCATTTATGTCCTCTGTACCTGCATGTGTAGCAGATCGCACGGAAAATCCAGTCCACCACCATAGCCGCCCAGACGCCCAGAAGTCCCAGATTGAACTCATAAGTAAACAGGTAGGAGGCGCCTACGCGGAACACCCACATAGAGAGGATAGCGACTGCCATGGTCCAGATGACATCCCCAGCAGAACGCAATGTGTTTGGCAGAGTAAAGGACGGCACCCAGAAAAGGATCACCATGATATTATGGAAGCGCACCACCTCTATGGCCATCTTTGCAGCTTCAGGCCCCAGGTTGTACATTTTAATCAGCAGCGGCATTCCGAAAAACATCAGAACTGAAATTACAGCGGTGATGCCGATGGCTATCTTCATCAGTTTTTTCGTATAATATCTTGCCTGTTTGTATTCGCCCGCACCCACGCATACGGCGGAAACCGAAACCAGCGCAAGGTTGATTGCGCCGCCCGCAAGGATATTCCAGGAGGCCAGTGTGTTTGACACGGCATTTGCCGCGATGGCTGAGGTTCCCATTGTGGCCACAACGCTCAGCACCAGAATTTTGCCCAGCTGAAACATGCTGTTTTCCATGCCGTTGGGTATTGCGATGTAGAGTATCTTCTTAATTAAATCCCCGTTAAAACGGAATCTGACCTGTCCGCAGAAATTGATCTCCCGCTTCGGATTAAACATCATGCAGAAAATTACGATAGCCCCCACGAAACGGGACACCGTGGTGGGAATCGCAGCGCCCGCAACACCCCATTTCAGTCCGAAAATACATATCGCATTGCCGGTGATGTTGATCGCGTTGATAAGCAGGGAAATCCACATGGTAACCTTGGCGTTATTCATGGAGCGGAATATTGCCGCGCAGGAATTATAAATCGCCAGCCCGGAAAAAGAAAGCGCCGTAATAATAAGGTAGGTTTTGGCAGACTGCATAACCTCCGGCTCGATTTTGCCGAACATCAGGCGCAGCAGCTTGTCATGAAAACCGATAAAAATAATGGATATGGCCAGCGCCAGCGTAGTGGCGAACATGATGATCTGCCAGGCCGCCTTGCTCGCCTCCTCCGGATGCTTCTGCCCCAGAAAATGTCCGGCCACCACCGCGCCGCCTGTAGCAAGCGCTGAAAAAACATTAATCAGCAGGATGTTCACCGTATCCACCAGGGATACCCCTGATACGGCCGCCTCCCCGACAACGGATATCATGATGGTGTCCGCCATGCCGACAGCTATTGCCAGCGTCTGTTCGATGACCAGGGGGATGATCAGTTTTTTCAGGTCCTTGTTTGAATATAACATTTGAGTTTTCCTGCCCTTATATTTTTCTTTTGTACTCTGCATAATTTTTAGCTTTTCAGTTTCTTTACAATCAGCTTATCTTTACACAGTAATTACTTATTTATTTTATTCCGTTTTGTGACTGATGTAAATACTTTTCTCTGGTCGCAAGACCGCCCCTGATGTGGCGCTCCGACTTATTTACATCTAATACTTTCCTGGCTTCCTTGGCTAATGCAGGATTAATCTGAGACAGGCGTTCCGTAACATCCTTATGTACGGTTGACTTGCTGATGCCGAACTGTTTTGCAGTCTGTCGTACAGTGGCATTGTAGTCAATAATATAGTTGGCAATATCGATTGCTCGCTCCTCGATATAATCTTTCACGGAATTCCCCCGGAAAACTTGTTTTTACAATGTATGCGGGGATAGAAACCTGTATGTCAACTTTTCCGGGGATAAAACCAAAACTGTTTTCCGTTCAATGTCTGTCCCATTCTTCGAATGCGCCTTCCCACGTTTTCTTCCCGAAGGGCCGCACAGTATCTCCTGTGCGTTCTGCGTATTCCGAAGCATATTTAATAAAAAAATACAACTGTTCTCTTCTGGAACGAAGCTCCTTTATGCGGATTTTGCTCCAAACCGGAACCCTTTCAAACTGCTCCACCCCAACCCCGCCAGACTCTCTTCACTCTAAAAACCCCCTGCATCCGCCGCCGGATAAATTCCGGCGTCCCGCAGATGCAGAGGGTTTTCTTTTTATTATGTCATCCTAAACTGCCTCTATTTTCCATTACCCTTCATAAATAACGAAAACCTGCAGTTAATGGAGCAGTCTCGCAATAGCCCCTTCCACGATGCCCCACAGCGAGAAGTCCTGGCCGCCGTAAACGAGCATCCAGTTGTTGATGGTATTTCCGAAGAAATAGGAACCGAAGCCTACCAGGAATACCATAATAATACCGCTGAGAGCCGCGCCTACAATACAGCCCCTGATACCGCCGGTGGCGTTGCCGATGATGGACGCGCAGCCGATTTCAAAGAAGCAGGTAAAGGTCAGCGGAATGATAACCGTAGGGAACATTCCTGCGGTGAGGATGATTGTAATTGTTGATGTAATCATGGCTACGATGAAACCGATAATCAGCGCATTGGGTGCACAGTTGAAAATAACAGGGCAGTCCAGCGCCGGGATAGCTCCCGGAACCACCTTTTCTGCAATTCCCTTGAAAGCGGGAACGATTTCCGCAATCAGCATACGGACGCCGAGAAGCATGATGGTAACGCCCACGCCGAAGTAAATCGCCTTTGTGAAAATAAAGGTGAATATACCGGTCTTTCCGCCTGCATAGCCCCAGACTTCACCGGGAACCAGGCCGTTTGCCTTCAAAATAAAGAACATTGCAATGTATGTAATACAGATAACGATAGATCCTGTAATGGATACCTCACGCAGGAAACCAAGACTCTTGGGGAACTTGATATCCTCCGTAGATTTCTCCTTGTTGCCGATGACCTTGCCCAGATAACCGGAAATCAGGGAAAGCACGGTGGTGGGGTGGCCGATGGTGAAGCTGTCGTCCCCGGTCACTTCCTTAACCAGCGGACGCATCAGGTTCGGGGATATTACCATATAAGCTGCCGTAAAAATGGTGGCCAGACCGATCAGCTTGCCGCCTGTCAGCCCTGCGTCAACACCCGCAGCAATAAATACATAGGGGAACCAATACAGCATATGTCCTGTCAGGAATACGGATTTCCATTTTGTAAAGCGGGCAAACAACAGGTTAAATGCGAATGCAATCAGCATTACGATACCGATCTGTGTGCCGTACACGGACATATCAATGTCCGGCTTGCCGTTGGCTGCAGGCATCATGGTATTAAAAGCCGCCGCCAGGCCGTCAATGGAATTTCCTGTGATAATCCCGGTGCCCTGGGACAGAACGAAGAAGCCGATTGCGGTCATCATCGTGCCGCGGACTACCTCGCTGAACTGCTTCTTTTGCAGCAAAAGACCAATCATAGCGATTAATGCCAGGAAAATAGCACCCTGACCGAAGATCTCATTAATGATAAAATTCAATACAACCATAAATCCCTCTCCCTCCTATGAAACACTATTTTTCCAAACTTTCAAAGTATTCCAGCGTTTTCTGCGTTACTTCCTTCTTATTTACGAAGCTGCCGATCGTCACTACCGGAACCTTACTGCGTTCCTGGACACGTCCGGCAAGTTCCTCCGATGTAAAAATCACGTCGCAGGGCGTTGAAGTGCATGTGCCGACATCTCCGCAGAATACCTCCGCATCCAGCTTATTTTCCTTCAGGATTTCTTCTATTTTCATTTTCAGGAAAAGGGAAGAACCGCATCCGAAGCCGCACACTGTCTGAATTCTTACTGTGCCCATCCATTTTACCTCCTTCTCTTTAATCTCTGCCTGATTCAGGCAGGCATTTCCTTTCCGGCCATTATCCGGACCACCTCTTCCACACTGGCCGCTTTGGCAATCATATCGATCCGCTCCTCCGCAAGCAGTGTTTCAGCGACCCTGGACAGAGTGTCCAGATGTGAGGTACTGTTCGTACATCCCAGGCACAGGAGCACGGACACCGGGTCATTGGGTGAGCCAAACTCAACCGGAGTATCCAGTGTAATCAACGCCATGTCGCTTTTTACCACATCTTCACACGGTGCTGCATGGGCCAGCGCAAAGCCGGGCATTATCACGATATAAGGCCCCAGCTCCTTTACAGACTGAATCATCTTTTCCACATAAGCGGGCCTGATGCTTCCTTCCTCCACCAGAACCGCCCCTGCCTTACGCACAGCCTCCTCCCAGTCAGCCGCTTTTTCTTTGATTCGTATATGACTCTCATTGAGTATTTTATCCAAAGACACGACCTCCTTTTATCATTTTTTGTGCATTTAGCATAACATTTCTCAGGGTCAATGCCTAGTTCATTTTCTTTCACATTCTTTGGAAACAACCTTGCCTTTCCTCTCCCCTTCCCCGCCCTTATAATGAAATTATATTGGAATTTTATGTTTGGATACCTGAAATTTATATACTTCCCCGCCCGGCCGAAAGGCGGAGCCGTAAAGCGGACAGCGCGGCAGACTGTGAGAAGAGGCAGGGGAATACATAAATTTCAGGTGTACAGGCATACAATACGGAAAGGGGGATAATGCATGAACAGGCAGACAAGCAAGCTGCTTACCATACTTCTTAATTCGCCCGGCCAGTATTTTCATTATGAAGAGCTGGCGGCGCGTTTTCATGTCAGTACCCGCTCGATCCGTAATTATGTCCAATCCATCCTGGAATTTCTGGAGGATCAGAACCTGCAGCCCGTTCTGTCGGTTTCCGAAGGAGGAATTGCATTTACCGGAGGAGCCGAGGAAAGCAGCCTCCTGCTGCAGGCCGCTGTGGATAATGATTTTTACCTGTACCGGCTCTCTCCGGAGGAACGCAGCCATATCATCCTGCTGACTTTGCTTATCAGTGATGATTTCTGCAATATTTTTGAGCTGTCGGAAAAATTCAATGTCAGCCGCACCACCATCCTAAAGGATATGGAGCAGGTGAAGGTTTTTCTGTCCCGCTACAATATCAGCTTCGATCCGGCCATGAACAGAGGTTATCTGCTCCGGCCCACGGAACGGCAGCGCAGGGACATGATCATGCGGATAATCCAGTCGGCCATGGGCGCGGTTTTTTCCCTGCACAGGGAAGTGAATATATATGAACGCTTCCTATATGATGAGTGGGATCTGGAAAACTATTTTCCGTTCCTCAAACAGCTCCTTCTGGATATGGAACAGCAGTATGAGCTGGATGTATCCGATGCATGTTTTGAAGAGCTGCTGCTCATGCTCTCCATCATTACCGTCCGTCTGGAAAGAGGCGCCTGCATCAGGGAAAGCACGCTGGAGGAAAAAACCTTTCAGAATCTTCTTGTTTACGAGCTTGCCGGAAATATCCTGGAGGTGCTGGGCCGTCGTTATCACCTGGCCGTGAGCGAGGCTGAGATCCAGTATCTGGCCTCCAAGCTGTATTACTGCCGTTTTTACAGCCGGGCGCCCATAGAAAACGCCCAGGACGTAAAGCTGCACATGGCGCTGACCAGCTTCCTTATGAAAATAAGCGGTGAAATGGATATCCCGCTGTATGAGGACAATAAAATCGTCAACCAGCTGGAAAGCCATCTGCGCGATATTGACAAGGCGCATGCCGAGGGCGTTCCCCTGGAAAATGATTATACGGAGCAAATGATTTCGGAATATCCGGAATATTTTCAGCTGATCTGCCATCATCTTCCCACGCTGGAGGCCACCACCGGTTATACCTACACCAGGGATGACATCGCGGTAATCCTCATCTACCTTGTAGTAGCCGTGGAACGGCATTTTAAAAATGACATCCTGCCCAAGGTGATCGTGGTATGCCACACGGGTATCGGCACAGCCAATTTTCTTGCGGAGCGGCTGAGCACCAATTTCAATATCAGAATCATGGCGGTTACCTCCAACCACAAGCTGCCGGATATCATGAAAAACTACGATTTTGATCTGATAATATCCACCATCACGCTGTCGGAGCCGGAGGAGCTGTGGGTCAAGGTTTCCCCCATGCTGGAGGACGAGGACATCCTGCGGCTGCAAAAGCTTTTCATGGATATTAAAAAGGATAAAAAAAGAATGAACGTACAGCCCCGGCCCCGCGAAAGCATGCCCGGCATCCGCTCCGTGCTCCGGGAGGAAAACATCCTGCTGGATACGCCCTGCGGCGACTGGAAGTCGGTAATACAGAGAGCCGCCGGCCCGCTCCTGATGAGCGGCAGCATCGATACCAGTTATATCGATGCCATGATACAGTCCTTTGAAACCAACGGTTCCTATTTTGTTTACTGTCCCGGCGTGGCGCTGGCTCATGCAGGCCCCGGGGACGGCGTGCATTTCTTCGGCCTGTCCCTGATCCGGCTGAAAAAACCGGTTCCCTTTGGCCACCGCCTGCACGATCCGGTCAGCTGGTGCATCTGCCTTGCCATCCAGGAAAAGGACGAAAGAATCCAGTACGTCCTGCGGCTGATGGATCTGCTGAGCAATCCCCGCATCCTCCGGGAAATGGACGGCATCCGGGACAGAAAGGAGCTGCTTGCATATCTTCTTGAAAAAGAAAGGGAGGAATCATATGAACAGTAAAAGCTTTGACTATCTTACACATGTGGAAGAGATTCTGGAACGGGTAAAAAATACCCAGTGGGATTCCATGGATGCCTGCGCAGGGAAGATGGCGGAGGCGATTGCCGGCGGCCATTCCGTCTTTGCCTTCGGCGCATCCCACGCCGGCATCCTGGCCCAGGAGCTGTTCTACCGTACCGGCGGGCTGGCGGTCCTCAACGCAATCCTGCCCTCGGAATTCATGCTTAACACCCGGCCCGTCACCCAGACAAGCACCATGGAAAAGCTGGACGGCTACCCAACTGCCATCCTGAAGCATACCCCCATCCATGAAGGCGATGTGCTTCTGCTCCATTCCGTTTCCGGACGTAACACGGCCGCCATCGAAATGGCAATAGAGGCCCGGAAAATGGGGATATCCACCATTGCAATCACCAATATGGAATATACAAGCCAGGTGAGCAGCCGCCATAAAAGCGGTAAAAAGCTGTACGAGGTCTGCGACATCGTTATTGACAACTGCGGTGATTTTGAAGACTCCAGCATGCTGCTGCCCGGCATGAACCAGAAAATCGGCCCCACCTCCAGCGCGGTAGGCTGCACCATCGTCAATATGATCGTGATCCGCACCGTGGAGCACCTGCAGGAAATGGGCATTGAGCCGCCGATTTTCCACAGCGCCAACGTGGACGGCGGAGAAGAATTCAATAATGTTCTGTTTGAAAAGTATAAGGATCAGATTCATTATATGTAACCGTAACGGGCGCACAAAAATCCGGCGGAGGTTCTTCACCTTCCGCCGGATTTTTATGGCCACATGCCCGATTACTCCGCCTCTGTTTCTCCGGGCCCGTTCTTTCCAACCCTGTTTTCTCTCCCTATAATCCGCCGCATCGTCCGGATTAGGTCTTCCATCTGAAAAGGCTTCGCCAGATGGGCGTTCATCCCGCTTTCCAGGGATTTCTTCACATCCTCCTCAAAGGCATTGGCGCTCATCGCCACAATGGGAACCGTCCTGGCATCCGTTCTTCCGGATGCCCTTATCAGCTTCGCCGCCTCCAGGCCGTCCATTACAGGCATTCGGATATCCATGAGGATCAAATCATAATATCCCTCGCTGCTCTCACAGAAACGCTCTACGCCCTCCTGTCCGTTCAACGCTGTCTCTACCTGACATTTCTGCATTTCCAGGATCGTCCTTGCGATTTCCAGATTCAGCTCATTATCCTCCACAAGAAGGATTCTGGCTCCCTCTAACCCGGCCAGCGCACCCTCGGTAAGCTTATCGTCTTCCTCCACCGGCCTCTTGCCGACTGTCTGAAGCAGGGTAAAGGAAAAGTCGCTTCCTTTATTTTCCTCGCTTTCCAATGCTATGTGGCCGCCCATCATCCGCACCAGACGGTCGCTGATGGCAAGCCCCAGCCCGGTTCCTCCATATTTCCGGGAGGTATCGTCGCTGGCCTGCTCAAAGGAACGGAAAATCCGCTGTCTGTTTTCACTGCTTACGCCAATTCCGTCATCCCTCACAGAAAAAGTGGTTTTTACCATTCCTTCCCCTGCCGGCTTCTGCACGGCCTTCAGCCTGATATGTCCTCCCCGGGGCGTAAATTTCACCGCATTTCCCAGGAGGTTAATCAGCACCTGGTTCAGGTGCAGGCTGTCGCCCGTCACCCATTCCTCTGAAATCACAAATTCCCGGGTAAATTCAATATTTTTTTCCATGGTCTGCGGTTCGATCAGATTATATACGCCCTCCAGCAGCTGCTTCATGCTGAAAATACCATTTTCCAGCTTCATCTTTCCGCTTTCTATCTTGGACATATCCAAAATGTCATTAATCAGGCTGAGCAGATACTGGGAAGAGCTGTCAATCTTGTGCAGGCAGTCCTCCACTTTCTGCGAATCCTGCTTTTCCTGTATGGCAATCCCTGTCATGCCGATAATCGCGTTCATGGGAGTACGGATTTCATGAGACATCCGGGAAAGGAAATCGCTCTTCGCCCGGCTTGCCAGGTCATACCGCTCACGGTTGATATTGCTCTCGATGATTTTGGCTATTTCCAGAAGCTCTCCCCTTTCCGCCTCGCGCAGGTTCAGCTGTTCCGCATCCGCCGCATAGGTGATACAGCCCGTATATTTACCGCTGTCATACAACGGTACTGTCAGGCAGCTTGTGCGGGGAGGGATTACAAAGAAATCATTCTCCTTCTTACGTTCCGCGCTTCCTGCAAAAATACGGAAGCCGCCGTTCAGGCTTGCGGCATACTCCTCATATTCCTCCTCTGTAAAATACTTTGCCCCGCCGCCTATCCTGTATTCCGGCCTGCTGTGCCACTGATAGGCCATATGTACCGTATAGAACTGCGCGTCCGCCTCAGATATCAAAATATCAGAAAGCCCGTAATGGGTTCCCAGCTTCACCAGCAGGACGGACAGAATTCCACTCACATCGCTGCTTTTGTCAAAAAAGTTAAAGACAAGAGGAACCATGGGAATCCCCCTCTGATAGGAAACACTGACTATTTCATCAATCTCAGGCTTCCTGCAGAGACTTTCAAGCTGTTCCCCGGACAGTTCCTCATAGAATACCGATACACCGCTGCGGCTGTTTTTCGCATAGGCCAGCGCCCAGGCGGCCCTGTCCATAAGTGCTGACAGCTCTTCCTTTTTCCTGCGTACCGCCCCGCCGGAGGATATCTGGAGACAGAATCCCGCATCCGGATAAATACCGGCAATCCTCTCCCGCAGAGCCTGCAGGAAATCAGCCGCTTCAGCCTTTCCGGCGCCTTCCATCCAGATGAGTATCTCATCGCCGCCCTCACGGACCGCCATCATCCTGATTCTGCCGTCTTCCGTAAATGTTTCCTTTATTTTTAATATGGAGCTTCCAATCTGTTCCAGGATGGCATCGCCGAATACAATGCCGTATCTTTCATCAAGCTCACGGAATCTGTCCATATCAAGCAGAAGCAGACAGCCTGCGGTATTCTCCTCCCACTGGGCCGAAATCATCTTTTCGCCTACGCTGCGGCGGTAGAGTCCGGTAACCGGATCTCTCCTGACCGTATCCAGCTCCATCAGCTCCTGTATCTTCTTTTCATGGATATTTTTTATGCTGCCGATGATTTTGGAACGTTCTCCATTGGCGTCACAGATAACCTTTCCGGTCATTTCCATCCAGGAATAATCCGTCGCCTCTTCACTCATCCTAGCTTCAAATACCAGATCGATCTCATTTTCGCTTTCCCGCAGCGCCTCCCTTACCATTTCCCGGTCGTCCTCATGAAGGCAGCATGCTTTCAGCTGTTCCAAAGCATCCGAATCATAATGGCATTCCGTTACACCCTCCATTCCTTCTTTGTCGCCTACATTGTATACATTCATACAATCGCCGCGCACATCATAGGAATACAGGATATCCGTACTGCTCTGCAGCGCGATCCGGTAACGTTCCTTTTCCTCCATCAGGCTGTATTCCGCTTCCTGCTGCCTTACCATCAGCTCCTGAACCACATCAAACAGCTCATCAACCTCTGCAATATCGCTCATCTGGTAGCCGGTAAGCCGTTTCCCGCCGCTGTTTCTGATACACTTCACCAGTCCTCTGATAGGCTTTGTAAAATGGGAAACCATTATATAGATACTGACCATGCCGAACACAAGACCCACCAGTATCGCAATCAAAAGATTCCATACAATCTTGTTCCCAATTCCGAACAGCTCCCGCTCTCCCTCTACGCCTGCCACCACCCAGACCTCGTCTGAAAACGGCGTATTGGTGTTGTAAAGATGAAGCCTGCTGACACCCGCATAGGCCTCCCTTCCACGTACGGAAAGACGGTACAGGGAATTATATCTGGTTGTTTCCGTCTCAAGCCTTTCCATTGTCAAAACCGCCGCCCCGGTCACCACCATAGGATCCAGGCTTCCGTCCTCCGCCAGCCCGGCCAGCATATAGCTGCCCTGGTTCTGGCTGTTCAGCTCTCTTACGGGAAGCATTTCCGCCAGATAATTCTCAGAAATTTCCACCCCCATCACACCGTAAACCGTTCCCTGGTACACCAAAGGAATCGAATAGGCAATCATATGATAGCTGTCGCTTTTCGTATTTCCCTCCAGGGTAAAGGGCCTGCTCCAATAGGCCAGATTCCTGTAATCCGTATCAGGGTACAGCTTTGCCGCTTCATAAGGCTTGAAGAAAAAATCGTCACAGCTCAATTCCCCGCTTTTACCCAGATGGAAGCTGGTGGTCCAAAGCGTATCCAGGGGAATACCCTTTGCATGGGAAAAGCTGCTTGCCCCTCTTTCCAGCAGGACATCCGCATAATCAGCCGGATTTCCCGTAGGATCGGAATCCCTGAAATAAATGCCGTCGCAGGTACTCTCCTGCGTACCCACGCTGTCGTTTGCCAGAATGAGAAAGGATCCGGTAACCGTATTTTTTCTCATCATATAAAGCATGGTGTCCAGCATATTTTCCAGGAAATCCTTCTGGGCCTCTTCATTATTCAGAAAATCATGCACCGTTATTCTTCTTGTCGTAAGCTGCTGCTCCAGCGCATTCTTCGCCTTAGCTTCCTCCTCCTTCATCTCCGACCAACGCTGTACCATATCGTTTTCCAGAAGGATTTTCCGGTTTTCCACTGTCTGGTTCAGAATACCCACAGAATATTCTTTTAAAAGAAAGGGTGTGCCGCTGAAAAAGAAAGTTCCATAGGATATCATGGCCTGAACCATCATAACCAGTATCAGCGGTACCACAAACAAGCTGAAAATCGTTCTTTTTTTCATTCTCATTTACTTTCTACTGCTTCCTGCAGCTTACTCTGCAAACCTGCAAACCATTCTTCAAAAGCCTCATCAGAGATAAACTCCGATACTGCCTCGTCAGGATCAGCCCCCGCTGCCAGCTTCTCCTCCACAACAGCCCGGTCAGCAACGGCTTTGTCGGAAAGGTTATATTCCAGAACCTTTCTCGCCGCTGTGCCGCCCTGGAAGGCCTTGTTGGTATACATGGTGCTGCTCTTAACTGTATCAAAAGCAGCCACAAGCGTATCATATGTCTTCTCCGGTACCTCAAGTCCGCGTTCTTCAATAATTTTATCCAGCTCAGCCTTATCATTGGCCGCTTTTTTTACCGGAAGATAGCCGGAGGAACAGCCGAATTCAATGTTGTTCTCCGCCTGGGTAAACCACTTCAGGAATTCAGTACAGGCATATTCCTTCTTCTCATCCGTTTTGGTCACTACCATGCCCGCGCCCTGCTGCACCGCATAATTCTCACCGCCTTCGAATACGGGCGCCGGAAGGATTATGTATTCTATGGGGTAGGTTTCATCCTCCAGCTCCACCGCATCCGGGAAATACATGGCGGAGGTAGTGGAACCCGTATAGGAAATCAGCTCGCCTATTTTCACATCATCGGAACGGAACCTGCCGTAAGCGCTGAAGTATCCCTTCACATAGGGTATGTACCAGGTGTCCCAGATACGCTTCATCACAGCTTTATCCACCTGAAGCGTTACCTGCTGGTTTTCCACCTTGAAAATCTCAGTGCCCAGCTGCATGGAACCGATAATAAACAGATTCGCCATCGCGTCCCTGCCGTAAAAAGCCTTGCCGTCATTGGGTATGTCCGGTGTCAGGCTGTCCGTCCAGTCATAATATTTCCCTGCCGTTTCCGCCAGCCCTTCCATGGTCGAAAGGGAGGACAGCTCCACACCGGCGGCCTGTGAGAATTTATCCCAGTCCGTTTTATCCAGCATGAAGATTTCGCTGGATTTGGCCGTAGGAAAAATAAACAGCTGGCCGGCTTCCCCAATCCTACCCTCTTCCACATAGGAGTCCACGTATTCACTCAGCTCCTCCTTACTAATATAGGGAGAAATATCGGCCAGATAGCCCATCTGCTGGATTTCATAGGCTGTATCCGCGTAACAGGAGAACATATCCGGCGCTTCCTCACTGCCCACTTCCTTCTTCAGCGCGGACATCACCACCTCTTCCAGCTGGTTCACGTCGCCCTTGCTGGCGCTTTTTACAAAAATGCCCTTTTCCAGTCCTACCGTATCGTTGAATTCCTTCACCAGCGCATCAAAAGCGGTCTGCTGCGCGCCGTTATAATAATGCCATGCCGTAACCGTAACCGGGTTATCCGGATCCAGCTTTCCATTCGCCTTCCCGCATCCGGCCAGCAGGGCCATCCCTGCCGCCGCCAGACAAAGCATTGCCGACAGCATCCTCTTTTTTCCACCGGCATGCCGCAGGCCTGCCTTTGAAACAATATTAGCCGGTAATTTGAATGGAGCTTTCAGACTTTCCCTTCCGAATATATTCATAGCGCCTTTTCCTCCCCATAAAATGTAATAAATACCTGTATCGTTTTATTATACATGATTCCTGTATACTTTGCACCCTTTCCCCGCTATTTTTCCGGATGAAAAAATGCTATACTATAACCGTCCGGACAACTGAATGGTTACGCTATACCATAGCCGTCCCGGCAGCAGTCTTGCGCACTGCCCGGATGCTTAAGGTTATTGATTACACGCCTGTCAGGCAGAAAGGTCGAAAACGATGAGCAAAAAGAAGGATAACGGCGTTCCGGGTCTGTGCAGAACCCGGTGGAGCCGCAGCATAAATCCTGCCGATACATGGAAGGAATATCCCCGTCCCGCTATGGTACGGGCATCTTATATTAATCTGAACGGGATGTGGGATTACTGTTTTACCCCTTCCCCCAACATTCCCGCCCGGTTTGAGGGACAGCTTCCTGTTCCCTTTTCCCCGGAAGCTCCGCTGTCCGGTGTGGGGCGGAGGCTTTCACCGGATGAATTCCTGTGGTACCGCCGCAGCTTTACCCTCCGCAAACAACAGAAGGATCAAAGGGTACTGCTCCATTTCGGCGCTGTGGATCAGGAATGCGACGTATTTGTTAATGGGAAACCGGCGGGGGAGCACACGGGCGGATACCTTCCCTTCACACTGGATATAACGGATATTACCGAAGAAGCCTCCAACGAGCTTCTGGTGCGCGTGCGGGATTACAGTGATACCTCCTGTTACAGCAGAGGAAAGCAGAAGCTTGATAAGGGAGGTATGTTTTATACTGCCCAGAGCGGCATCTGGCAGACCGTATGGCTTGAGCTTGTCCCCGATCCCTATATTTCGGCGGTCCATTTTACGCCGGATTATGACGGTTCCTGCTGTCGCGTAAGGATTACTGCCGGCGGCCGCAGAAAGGGAGGGCCAATCCGCTGTACGGTCCGGCCGGAAACGGAGGAGGACAGACAATACCGGGACGATCCGGCGCGTCCCGCAGCCGGCAAACAGTCCTCCGGCACAGTGTGCGTCCGTACCTTTTCCCCGGACCGGGAGGCAGTCCTGCCCCTGCCTGGTTTCCATGCCTGGACCCCGGAGGATCCCTTCCTTTACCATGCAACCCTGGAAATGGAGGACGACAGGGTGGAATGTTATTTTGCCATGCGCAAATGCGATATCCAGACCGGCAGCGACGGCCTGCGCCGTATTTTCCTGAATAACAGCCCCTATATGCAGACCGGCGTCCTGGATCAGGGCTACTGGCCTGACGGCCTGTACACCGCCCCCTGCGACGAAGCATTTATTTATGACATCAGGGCCATGAAGGATCTTGGCTTCAATATGCTCCGAAAGCATATCAAAATAGAGCCTCAGCGCTGGTACTATCACTGCGACAGGCTGGGAATGCTGGTATGGCAGGATATGGTATGCGGCGGCAGCTCCTACCGCCACTGGTTCGTCACATACCTGGCCACCCTTTTCAATGCCATGCACATTACCATAAAGGACGGAAGGCACAGCCGCTTCCTTCTTTCGCGCAGGGATGCGGAGGGGAGAAAGCAATTCCTACGTGAAACAAAGGAAACGATAGAAGCCCTCCGGGTCCATCCCTCCATCGTATGCTGGGTTCCCTTCAATGAGGGGTGGGGGCAGTTCGACGCCCTGAAGATCGCGGATTTTGTCCGCAGCCTGGATTCCACAAGGCTGATAGACCATGCCAGCGGCTGGTTTGACCAGAAGGGCGGCGACCTGTGCAGCCTGCACTATTATTTCTTTACCCTGAAATTCCGCCCGGAGCCTGTCCGCGCCCTGGCTCTTACCGAGTTCGGCGGCTATTCCTGGCAGGTCCCGGGACACAGCTACAGCGAAAAGCTCTACGGCTACGGTAAATATGATAGCCGCCAGACCCTTACGGAAGGCTATCGCCGCCTTCTGTCCTCCACCATCCTCCCCGCGGTAAAGCAAGGTATTTCCGCTACCATCTATACCCAGCTGTCCGACGTGGAGGAAGAGGTAAACGGCCTGTATACCTATGACCGTGAAATCCTAAAGCCGGACGGCGAAACGGTCCGCAAACTGAATCAGGAGCTGAAGGATGCCGTAAACCGGCACTGATCAGCTCCTGCGGATATCTTTATTCCTGCACCCGGCAGGCTGTTTATTTTCCGGAAGGCTCGCTCTCCTTCCACATTTTCCGAAAAACAGGGATGTACATGATAAGGCTGAACAGCATGAAGGCGCCGCATGCAGATATCAGAAGATTTGCGGCCGTCAGGCTGATTCCAGGGAACAGCAGAAGAATAAACAGCAGAACGTAAAGGACCGCGGTGCACACCTTGCCGAACCACATGGCGCCATCCAGCTTCTTCCCTCTGGGGAGAAGCAGCAGCCCCATGATTCCCATAAAGCCCTCTTTGAGGATAAAAAGCGCCAGAACCGCCCGCATCAGCGGGTAACGGACGGCAAAGCAGAGCACCAGCGCTCCCTGCGTCAGCTTGTCCGCCAGTGGGTCTATAAACTTCCCAAGCTCCGTAATCATATTGAATTTCCTGGCAACCTTGCCGTCAAACATATCGGTCAGCCCGGAAATTCCCACCAACACCGCCGCCATATAATAATCCGACACACCATCCGCATGGATATATATCCAGGAAAATACCGGAATCAGAAGTATCCTGAAATATCCCATCAGATTGGGTATGGAAAAAATTTCTTTTGCTGTCATCTTTTGTTTATTCATTGTTGTATGATGTCCTTTCCCGGCGCGCCGCCGCAGCGCCGGAATGCTTCCCCTTCCGAAAGGGACCGTCCCTGTGAAGCTTCTTTTGCCGTAACTGCACCAATACGGCTTCTTCCACCGTAACCGCCCGTTTCCCTCATGGATACTGCCAGGTTCCCTTCCATTATAACTTCCGTCCCCTGTCTGCGCAATCCTCCGGCAAAATAAATCCATAACAGGTAAAATAAAGCCGCACAGTAAAATAAATCCGTACTGTCAATAAATCCGTACTTGACAGATATTCCGGCCCGTGCTATTCTTAACAAAATTTTACATTCCTCAAAGGCTGAGAAAAGAAACAGTACGCATTTCGGATGGTCCAGAGAGAAGACGGCTGGTGTGAGTCTTTCCTGAAAAAATGCCGAACCCCTCTTTGAGCCGCAGGCCGAACCGTTTTCCTGCCGTATTTATCCGGCAGCTGAAGACGTGAGTAAGCCCCGCCGGGTTCTCCCGTAACAGAGAAAGGTATTGGGCTATGCCCTGTACCGTGAGCGCGGATTTTTTCCGAATTTAGGTGGTACCACGGACCCTGAAGGTTCGCCCTAAGCCATTCCCTTATCATGCGGCGGGACGGCTCGGGGCTTTTTTTATTCCCTGTCCCCTCCTGCCGCCACCAGGGCATTATATAAACACGCCCTAAGGACAGGAGGTTATTTTATGAAGCTTGCAAATCTAATCGGCGACCGGTTCCGGGAAACGCCCTCCGACTGTGTTGTGGAAAGCCACGCCCTCATGCTGCGCGGCGGCTATATGAAATACGTGGCGAACGGCATCTATTCATCCCTGCCGCCCCTGTGCCGCATCACCCGGAAAATCGAACAGATCATCAGGGAGGAAATGGATGCCGCAGGCGGCCAGGAGGTCCAGTTTCCCGTAGTGCTACCCGCCTCCTACTGGCAGGAATCGGGGCGTTACGACTCCGTAGGCAGCGAGCTGCTGCGTTTTACGGACAGGAACGGTTCCCCCATGGTGCTTGGCATGACCCATGAGGAGGCCGCCGTTGCGCTGGTAAGGGAATATGGGGCCACCTATAGCCGATATCCTTTCCTTTTTTACCAGATCCAGACCAAATTCCGGGATGAAGCGCGGCCCAGGGCCGGACTGATCCGCGTCCGGGAATTCACCATGAAGGATGCCTACTCCTTCCACACCTCCCAGGAGGACCTGGAAGCCTGCTACCGGCGCTGCCACAGCGCCTATGAACGCATTTTTGCCAGAGCGGGCTTACCGGAGGTGATCTCCGTGGCATCGGACTCCGGCATGATGGGCGGAAATCTGTCCCATGAATTTATGCTCCTTACTCCCGCCGGAGAGGATTCCATCGTCCTGTGCCCTTCCTGCGGCTACCGCGCCAATATGGAAGCGGCGGAATGCATCACAGAAGCGCCGTCGGAGGGAATCTGTGCATCTGAAGGCCGGACGGACGGGCATACGGAATGTGCCGCCTCCTCCCTGCCGCTCCCGGCATTGACTGAGGTTTCCACCCCCGGTGTCCATACCATTGATGAGCTCTGCGCTTTTCTGGGAATCACAGCCGCCCAATGCTGCAAGGCTGTTGTCTACCAGCGGAACCGGGATGATTCCTACGTCGTCCTTTTTATCCGCGGTGATTTGGACGTAAATGAAACCAAACTCACCAACCGGCTGGGAGAAGAGGTCCATCCCGGGGAAATCACGGAAGGCTCCGGCCTGCAGGCAGGCTTTATCGGTCCTGCCGCCCTGTATGCCGGATTGCGGAAAAACAGCGGTGAAAATACGGGGCTCACCATTCTGTTTGACCGTTCCCTGAAAGGCGCAACCGGCCTGGTCTGCGGCGCCAACCGCGCTGACTTTCATTATACCGGCCTGTGCATGGAACGTGACTGCCCGGATGCGTCGTATGAAGATTTTGCAAAGGCGCAGGAGGGCGGCATCTGTCCGGTATGCGGCAGGCACTCCCTGACCATATCCCGCGGCATTGAGGTGGGGAATATCTTCCAGCTGGGAACCAAATACAGCAAGGCCATGCACATGCAGTACGTGGATGCCGACGGCGCCGCCCACTATCCCCTGATGGGCTGCTACGGCATCGGCATCGGACGCCTGGCGGCTTCCGTCTGCGAAGCGCATCACGATGAATACGGCCCCATATGGCCCATCACCATCTCTCCCTGGCAGGTTCATCTGTGCTGTATGCGCAGTGACAATGCCGAAGTACATGCCATGGCTGACGCCCTGTATGATGAGCTGCAGCGTGCAGGCGTGGAGGTTCTCTATGACGACAGGAACGTAAGCGCCGGCGTCATGTTCTCCGATGCGGATCTGCTTGGCATCCCCATCCGTCTGATTGCCAGCCCAAGAAACAGGAAGGAAGGCTGCGTGGAAATGACTCTTCGCGGAAACAAAGCCGACACCTGCAAAATCCCCGCTGATGAAATCGTCCTGCGGGTCAGGGAAAAAATATCCGCCCTCACTGCCGCGCTGCAGCCTGAGTAACTGTCTGCACAACAATCTTATTAAAACCTAAAAAAAGACCCGCCATGCAGCCTCCTGTAGCTGCATGGCGGGCCGGGGAAACAGAAGGGGGCATTACCTTTCTGTAACCTTCATCACATAATCCGCACCGCCAAAGCCGGGCGTACTGTCCAGGCTTACCTCACACCGGACACCGTTCATAAGAACCACCGCCGGCACATCCTTGACCTCATATACAAGATCAATATTTTCTTTGACACAGTAAGCCTCAAACTGTCTCAGGAAATCCTCCTTTGAGGATGGTTTTTCCTTCAAATCTATCCGGAGCGTATAACCGCTTCTTCCCTGATTCATCTTTTTTGCCATCCTCGAAAGATAATAATAATTTCCTCCGCAAAGCACAAGCAGGATTCCAAAATCCAGCCCGATTATCTGCCTGACCCATTCCGGCAGAATCCGTCCGACTATTACCATCAGAAAAAGTGCGATAAAAGCCGTCCATAATGCCGACATACCGCCTATCACCTGTTTCCGCAGGCCTAACCACAAAAGAAACACACCGGCCAGAATATCCACTGCCAGCATGGGAACCATCCACGGCAGCACCGCCGGCCCCAGCGTCCGGTACCGCAGGCTCACATAAAGCACTGCGCCGGCCCAGAGGAGCCCCCCAATGAGGCCCCCTCTTTTTAATATTTCCAACCGTACTTCCCCATTTATCTTATTATTCCCGGTCATTTTCCACACCTCATTTCGCTTCCTCCAGAATCCTGTCCCGTACCTCTTTCAGATACTTTCTGGATATATATACAGACTCTCCGTTTTCCAGCCCGGCCTCCATCAGCCCATTGAGGATGGGCCTGTACAGCCTCACCTTATCCAGATTCAGTATGACGGATCTGGATATCCGTATAAAGGAAGCCGGAAGCAGTTTTTCCAGCACATAAAGCCTTTCTCTTGTTTCATACACCTCATCCGCCGTATGGATGGACTGTATTTCACGGACGGATTCCACATAAAAAACAGTATCGCTGTCAATCCGGTGAAGCTCCTCCTCCTTTTTGCAGAGAATGGATACCTTCTTCCAGCTGTCCGTCTCAATGTACGTCCGCAGCTTTTCCGTGGAACCGTCCTCCTTTGCCAGCCGCAGAAGCGCTTCTTCCTTCTGCCCTGCCCCGATGCGTTCAATCCTGACTTTCACGGCCGCTCACTCCCTTCTTACATCTGCTTTTCTTTTCTGATATAAGAATACCTCAAATCCCCTCTCAAAATCCATACCTTTACGGTAAGTGGCATTTCCGGACCGGTATCCGGCAGCAAGGCGTCCTGTTTCCCGCACGGTATTCCGTTTCCTTCCAAAAAAAGCTCCGGGATATTCCAAACCGAATACCCCGGAGCCCGGCAGCCTGCCGCCGCAGACAGTTAATATGCCAATATTTCACAGCCATCCTCCGTAACGGCCACAGTAACCTCCCACTGCGCCGACGGCTTTCCATCCTCCGTATAAATAGTCCAGCCATTTTCATCATCCAGGTAAATGTCCGGCTTCCCCAGATTTACCATGGGTTCAATGGTGAAAACCATCCCCGGCACCATAAGCATCTCCGTCCCCTTCGGAGCCACATAGCTGACAAAAGGATCCTCATGGAACTCAAGTCCTACACCGTGGCCGCCCATGTCGATCACAATGCTGCAGCCGTTTTCCCTGGCATGGGCGTTGACCGCATCCGACATATCACCCAGGAATGTCCACGGCTTCACAGCCGCGATCCCCTTCTCCATACATTCCTTCGCCACACGGACCAGGCGGCTCTTTTCCTCATCCACCCTGCCGATCCGGAACATACGTGAGGAATCACTGTAATATCCCTTGTAAATGGTGGAGACATCCACATTCACAATATCCCCGCTTTTTAAAACCACAGCCTCGCTGGGAATACCGTGGCAGACCTCATGATTCACAGAGGTACATACGCTTTTAGGATACCCTTCATAGCCCAAAGGCGCTGGAATGCCGCCCAGCTGCCTTGTTTTGCTCTCCACCAGACGGTCAATTTCCTCCGTGGTCATGCCTTCCCTGATATTCTCCGCCACATAATCAAGCACTGCGATGTTCACAAGCCCGCTCTCCCGGATGCCCGCAAGCTGCTCCGGATTCTTTATCATGCATCGCTCGGGAACCATATGTCCCTGCAGCTCAAAATGCTTTATCTTTTCATCAAATGCCTCGTGGCACTGTTTGTATTTCCGTCCGCTGCCGCACCAGCAGGGCTCATTTCTTCCTATCTTTTCCATTATCTGCCTCACATTCCGCCGTTAAACCATAACTGCCGGCTTCCCCGGTGATTTACACGGCCGGCCTTTCCGGCCTGCAACTTCTTTTGCTACGTCTACCTATTATAATATTACTGTTCACTCCGTGACCAGTAACTGCATAAATCCATTAAAAATCGCCTGCGGCGATGGGATTTATGCACTCTTGAATCACTTTCTTACGTACTGTGCAGTAAATGCACAGTACTGAGTGAACAGTAACATTATAATCCCTGTCAGGCCAAACGTCAAAGCAGATATCCTGCCTGCCGGATTTCCGGCTCCATATTGACACTTCTCCTTAATTCCGTTATTCTTTTTAGTATTGAAGGTCCGCAATCCCCCAGCGTGTATTTGAAAATTGCTCCAGGCGGAGGAACCGGGCCAGTGAAAAGCGAGGTATCCCCATGCAGAATATAACCAAAACCGCCCTGGAAGCATCCCTGAAAAAGCTTCTTTTAAAGAAGCCGCTGGACAAAATCACCATCCGCGACCTGACCGAGGACTGCGGTATCAGCCGGATGACCTTTTATTATCACTTTAAGGATATTTATGATCTGGTGGAATGGATCTGCTACGAAGACGCCGCCCAGGCGCTTCAGGGGAAGAAAACCTATGATACCTGGCAGGAGGGGCTTCTGCAGGTTTTTGAAGCGGTCATGGAAAATAAGCCCTTTATTATGAACGTATACCATTCCCTCAGCCGCGAACAGATTGAAAGCTATCTGTTCCGCCTGACGCACGACCTGATTATGGGCGTGGTCAATGAAAAATCACAGGGTATGCAGCTCTCCGATACAGATAAAAATTTCATCGCGGACTTCTATAAATACAGCTTTGTGGGAATCATGCTGGATTGGATCAAACAGGGGATGAAGGAAAATTACCATGAAATCGTCAACTACCTCTGTACCGCCATCCGCGGCTGCATCTCCGTATCCATAAATAATTTCTGCAGCCCGGATATCCGGACCTCCGGTTTTTCTTCACCGGATCCGGTAATCCCGCCCACGGATAAGCCCCGTGCCTAAACGAAAGCAACCGCATTATAGCCGTTAAAATACTGAACTGCTACGAACCGTTACCTATATTTTATCAAAACAGGCGCAGTGATAAAAAATTTATCAGATTTGATCGTTTGATAAGTTTTTTATCACTGCGCCGTTTTTGTAAATAGTAATTTCGCTTTGTTCCGGCTATTATAATCACATAAACAAACAACACGAACATAAAAGAAAGGTGGAAATAAAAATGTCAAACAAATCAAAGGCAATCGGGGCTGCCTCCGTACTGGCAGCGGGCGTAGGGGCTGCGGCCTATTTAACAGCAAAGAAAAAACAGGGGGATAAGGCGGCTGACTCCAAAAAAGCTTCCTCCAACAACGGCTACCGCAACACAGAGCTTGGAAAGTATGAAAAGAACAGCAAGGGAATTTACTACAGCAACGGCAACTATGAAGCCTTTGCAAGACCGGAAAAGCCGGAGGGCGTGGATGAGAAAAATGCGTACCTGGTCGGCAGCGGCCTTGCTTCCCTGGCGGCGGCCTGCTTCCTTGTACGCGACGGACAGATGCCCGGCTCCCACATTCACATTCTGGAGGCCCAGGATATTGCCGGCGGCTCCTGCGACGGTATCTTCGATCCATCCCGCGGCTATGTTATGCGCGGCGGCAGGGAAATGGAAAACCATTTCGAATGTCTCTGGGATCTGTTCCACAGCATTCCTTCCCTGGAAAAGCCCGGCGCTTCCGTGCTGGATGAGTTCTACTGGCTGAACAAGCATGACCCCAACTACTCTCTCTGCCGTGCCACAAAGGAACGCGGCAAGGATGCCCACACAGACGGCAGGTTTAATCTGAGCCAGAAGGGCTGCATGGAGATCATGAAGCTTTTCATGACGAAGGATGAGGATCTTTATGACAAGACCATCGAGGACGTATTTGACGACGAAGTGTTCAACTCCAACTTCTGGCTGTACTGGAGAACCATGTTCGCTTTTGAAAACTGGCACAGCGCGCTGGAAATGAAGCTGTACTTCCAGAGATTCATCCATCACATTTCCGGGCTGCCCGACTTCAGCGCCCTGAAATTTACCAAATACAATCAGTATGAATCCCTGATTCTGCCCATGCAGAAATATCTGGAGGAAGCTGGCGTTGATTTCCAGTTCAATACGGAAGTCACCAATGTGGTATTTGATTTTAAAGACGGCAAAAAGATCGCTTCCCTTCTTGAGTGCAGGGTAAACGGCGTGGAAAAGGGAATCGTCCTTTCCGAAAACGACCTGGTATTCGTCACCAACGGAAGCTGTACGGAGGGCACCATTTACGGCGACCAGAACCATGCCCCCAACGGCGACGCCGAGGTCCGCACCAGCGGCTGCTGGAACCTCTGGAAAAATATCGCAAAGCAGGATCCTTCCTTCGGCCACCCGGAGAAATTCTGCTCCGATATCTCCAAAACCAATTGGGAATCCGCCACCGTCACCACGCTGGATGACAAAATCATCCCCTATATCACCAATATCTGCAAGCGCGATCCCAGAACCGGCAATGTGGTTACCGGCGGCATCGTAAGCTGTCAGGATTCCTCCTGGCTGTTAAGCTGGACCATCAACCGTCAGGGCCAGTTCAAGGATCAGGATAAGGATAAGGTCTGCGTATGGGTATACGGCCTGTTCACCGACAGGCCCGGCGACTATGTGAAAAAGCCCATGAGGGAATGCACCGGTAAGGAAATCACGGAGGAATGGCTGTATCACCTGGGTGTTCCCACAGAGCAGATTCCTGATCTGGCTGAAAACAGCGCGGTTTGCGTTCCTACCATGATGCCCTATATCACCGCATTTTTCATGCCCAGGGCAAAGGGCGACCGCCCGGATGTTATTCCTGACGGCTGCGTGAACTTCGCATTCCTTGGCCAGTTTGCAGAGACTCCCAGGGACACCATCTTCACTACCGAGTATTCTGTCAGAACAGCTATGGAAGCCGTATACGGCCTGCTCGGCGTAGACAGAGGCGTACCGGAGGTATGGGGCAGCGTATATGATATCCGCGAGCTTCTCGACAGCTCCGTCAAGCTTATGGACGGCAAATCCCCGTTGGAAATCGAACTTCCCGGGCCGCTCAACGCACTGAAGAAACCTATTCTCCACGTTATCAGGGGGACGGTAATCGAAAAAGTGCTGCGTGACCACAACGTAATTAAAGAAGGAATGATGTAAAGGGAATGGCTCCACACTCATAGACAGTGCGGAGCCATTTTTATATTCCATATTTTTACTGCCCTGCTTATTCCCCTGATTCCCCGGCCTCAATCCTGGCCGCCAAATCCTCCAGATACATCCACCGCTCCATTTTCTGTTCCAGCAGGCTTTCCAGCTCCTCCTTTTCCTGGGTCAGGCTGTTGAGCCGGACAAAATCCGTGGCAGCGGCAACGATATCCTTTTCCAGCTGTTCCGCTTTTTCCTCCATTGACGCAATTTCCGCCTCTATGGTTTCATAATCACGCTGTTCCTGGAAGGTGAATTTCAGCTTTTTCGCCTTCATGTGATCCGGCTTCCCTTTTTTGCCGGAGGCCGCCGTATCCTGGCCGGAGGAAGCGTCTCCTCCCGACTGCCCGCGGCCGGAGGTCCCGGCCTGCGCTTCCGCCTGAAGCTGCGCCTCCACTGAGATACGCAGGGCATAATCCGTATATCCGCCCTCATACTGCTTCAGCCTGCCATCCTCCTCAAATGCAAAAATCCGCTGCACAATCCGATCCAGAAAATACCTGTCATGGGATACGGTTATCACGATCCCGTCAAAGCTGTCCAGATAATCCTCCAGAATCGCCAGTGTGGTAACGTCCAAATCATTGGTAGGCTCATCCAGTATGAGCACATTCGGTGCTTCCATCAGCACCCGCAGCAGATTCAGCCTTCTTTTTTCCCCGCCGGAAAGCTTCTCAATCAGGCCATACTGCTCCTCTCCGGAAAACAGGAACCGTTCCAGCATCTGGGATGCGGTAATGCTCCCCTCCTTCGTCTGCACATATTCCGCAGTATCCCGGATATAATCAATCACCCTTTTTTTCGGGTCCATATATGCCGTCTTCAGATCAATACGAGCGCTTTCAATATCCTCCGGAAGCTGCGTCCCTCCGGCAATGCCCGCAATTTCCTGGGCATAATAGCCGATTTTTATGGTCTGCCCTATCACCACCTGCCCGGCATCGGGAAGCACCTGTCCGATAAGAATTTTCATCAGTGTTGTTTTTCCGCAGCCGTTGGGGCCGATAAAGCCCACCCGTTCGTTTTTCAGGAAAATATAAGAAAAATCCTCTATCAGCTTCTTCGTCCCATAGGCCTTGCTGATATGGGAAAGCTCCAGGGTCGTACGCCCCATCCGTGAGGAAACCGATCCCATATCCACACGGCCGTCCGCAGCCGGGCCGTCCATGCCCTTAAGCTCCTCATAACGCTGGATACGCGCCTTCTGTTTGGTGGAACGCGCCCTCGCCCCGCGCTGCATCCACGCCAGCTCATTGCGTAGAATGGACTGGCGCTTCCTTTCGCTGGCAGCCTGCATTTCCTCCCGCTCCGCCTTCAGGGACAGATAGCCTTCATAATTGGACTGATAGGAATAAATGCTGCCCTTATCGATTTCAATAATACGGGTTGCCACACTGTCCAGAAAATATCTGTCATGGGTTACCATAACCACCGCGCCCTTCCACTTTAGCAGAAAATCCTCCAGCCAGTCCGCCATATTATTATCAAGATGGTTCGTCGGTTCGTCCAGAATCAGGATATCCGCCGGCGTCAGCAGCGCGGCCACAAGCGCCAGGCGTTTTTTCTGTCCGCCCGACAACTCCCCGCATTTCTGGGAAAAATCTGTCACGCCCAGACGGGTAAGCATGGACTTGGCCTGGCTTTCCATTTCCCAGTCCTCCTCCTGCGCACCTCCCGCCGTCTGCCCGCCGCTCTTTTTATTCCCTCTCAGGACGCTTTCCAGTATGGTATCCTCCGGCCGGAATTCGGGCTGCTGGGAAAGAAAGCGCACCACCACATGGTTGGCTTTTGTCACGCTCCCCTCATCCGGCTCCTCCAGTCCCGCCATGATTTTCAGCAGCGTTGACTTTCCCGTGCCGTTAATGCCGATGACGCCCACCTTTTCCCCCTCCTGCAGATAAAAGGAAGCATTGTCAAACAGCTTCCTTTCCCCATAGGATTTTGTTATATTTTCAACAGTCAGAATATTCATAGATACCTGTCCTTTCTACGTTAACCAGCCAAATAATTACTCTTAGATATCATAACCCGTATTATCCTTCTTTGCAAATATAAAGTCGCCATAATATCCGTACCCGTAACACCCTCAATACCCGCAATACGAAGTCACCGTAACTGCCCGGCAGCTCCGTCCGGCAAAGCTTATACTGCATGCCGATTCCTTCTATGTTTCCAAAAAGCAGCTGTCCTGTTCCTTCACCGCTACTCTTAAAATTTATTTAATTATTCTTCCCCGGCCTATCTTTCACTCCCTGTTTTTGTTATATTGATATTACAGGATGAACGCGGCCGACAGGCCGCAGGAAGTGAGGTTATTATGAAAAAAACTTATTTATCCATCGCTGCCGCCGCACTGCTCACGCTTGGCGCCTGCACTCTGGTGGCATGTGAAACCCGGACAACAGCCCCTGCCGCCGGCATTCCCGCCGAAGGTCCGCTTTCCGCAGACAGCGCTTCGGAGAGCACAATTACCGTAAACAGCAGTGAGAAAGTGACCGTGGTCCCGGACATCGCGGAAATCGTATATTCGGTTCAGACAGAGGCCGCCGATGCCGCCGGCTGCCAGCAGAAGAATACGGAGGATGTGGACAAGGTGGTCGCCCTTCTTACTGAACTTGGCGTAAAGGAAGGCTCCATCCAGACCACAGGCTACTATATGAATCCCCGCTATAACTGGAGCGGTGATGAGCGCACGCTTATCGGCTATGAAGCGGTAACCACGCTCACCGTATCCGATCTCCCCCTGGATCAGGTGGGCGGCATACTGGCACAATCCGTCAGCGCGGGTATCAACAATATCCAGTCCATCTCCTACCTTTCCAGTAAATATGACGAAAGCTATCAGGAGGCTTTGAGCCTGGCTATCGCCGCCGCCCGGACAAAGGCAGAAGGTATGGCGCAGGCCGCCGGCTGCCAGCTGGGAGAAATCTCGGCCCTCAATGAACAGAGCACCTACAGCGAAGCCCGCTATACAGATAACGCTCTCGCGGAAAAAACAAGCATGAGAGCCGCATCCATGGATACCGCAAACGTAACCATCATGCCTGGCGAACTGGAGGTAGAGGCTTCCGTCATTGTGGAATACGGCCTGCTGCCCGGCAGCGGCGCACAATAAACGGATAGAAGGAAAACAGCCATGAAAATTATGATAATTGACGGGCAGGGAGGCCGTATGGGCAGCCTCCTTACCGAGAAAACAAAGAATGCCGCCATTCCCGGCGCCCAAATTTATGCAATCGGAACAAACAGCATCGCTACGGCCGCCATGCTCAAGGCCGGAGCCGATTACGGCGCCACCGGGGAAAATCCGGTGCTGGTCAACAGCCGGGATGCCGATTATATCATCGGCCCGCTGGGCATTATGGCCGCCGACTCCCTGCTGGGCGAGGTCACTCCCGCCATGGCGGTCGCCGTAGGCCAGAGCAGCGCCATGAAAATCCTTCTACCGGTAAATAAATGCAATCACCATGTAGTCGGCGTATCCTCCGAATATTCCATGTCGGAGCTGGCCGAGCAGGCGGTGCGTTACCTCCTGGACTGCATCGCAGGCAAGGCCTGAGGGCAAACGTCTGATATATCCCCTGCTTATACCCAACTGATAAAAAAGGTCTCTGAGGGATTCCAGCAGCCCGCAAAAAACATCCGCCCCGGAGGATATTTCTTCCGGGGCGGCATTTTTAACTTAATTAACAATCCTTCTTACAGACAATATCGGCTTATAGGTTGCGTTGCCGTATTTAATGCCGGTTTTGACACTGCTGGCATGGACGATTCTTCCATTGCCAAGATAGATGGCCACATGGCCCGCATAACAGATCAAATCTCCCGGCTGCGCTTCCTCATAGGAAACCTCACGGCCCGCGCTTCTCTGGGACGATGAATTCCTGGGGATGCTGTAACCATAAACCCTGTATACGGACTGGGTGAATCCGGAACAATCCGCCCCGTTTGTCAGGCTTGTCCCGCCCGGCACGTAAGGGTTACCCACGAACTGGCAGGCGTACTGGGCAATATCACTCCCGCTCCCGCCGCCAATCTTTGGAGGTACGGTTTTGGATCCGCCCGATGAAGCAGTGGCGGTTCCGTTGGAAGAATTCTGCGCACTCTGGGAATTCTGCTTCTTTTTCTGCGCCTCTTCCTCCCGCTTTCTCGCTTCCTCCTCCGCCTTCCTGGCGGCTTCCTGGGAAGCCAGCTTCTGTATTTCCGCATTCTGCTGCTTTATCTTCGCCTTGTAGGCCGCCGCTTCCTGCTTCGCCTTTGCAAGCTGCACCTCATAATCTGCGGCAAGCTCCTTCTGTTCATCCAGGGACACCTGCAGGGAATCTTTTTCCTGCTCCAACTCATATTCAGAGGCTTCCAGCTCTGATTTCTGTTCCTCCAGGCTTTCCTTCAGCTGCGCCACCTCCTGAACGGTGGCGGCATAATTATCCAGCATCTTTCTGTCGTATGTATAAATTTCCTGTACATATTCGGCCTTGTTCAGCATATCCGCCCAGCTCTTGGCTTCCATCAGCAGCTCCAGATAACTGGTCTCACCCTTTTCGTACAAATACTGGATACGTTTCTTCATGGCATGATACTGCGCTTCCTCTTTGGCCTTGGCCTCATCATAATCCTTCTGTGCCTGTTCTATCTGCACCTGTGTATCCGCGATTTCATCCTCCAGAAGGCTGACACTGGCCATAATTTCCGCAATCTGGCCGGTCAGCTCACTGATCTGTGCATCCACGTCATCCTTTTCCCCGGAAAGATCATTGATCTGATCATTCACGGAATCCAGCTGGCTCTGGGTGCCTTTTTTCTGGTTTTCTTTTTCCTGCCTCTGCTTCTGAAGGTCGCTGATACTGGTAGCATATGCTGTCTGCGTCATGGATATTGCCAATATGAATATCAAAAGTAGACTGAAAAATTTCTTCCGCATATCCTGCCCTTCTTACGTATCGCATCTGCGGCCGCATTCCGGCTTCCGCCCTCTATGCAGCCGTTTTTTCCGTATCGCTTATAACTCGCAGTTCTTCACTGTTCTGGGGAATGGAATGACATCTCTGATGTTGCCCATTCCGGTAAGATACATCACACATCTTTCAAAGCCAAGCCCGAAGCCCGCATGGCGCGCGGAACCGTAACGCCTCAGATCAAGGTAGAATTCATAATCCTCCTTGTTAAGCCCCAGCTCCTCCATACGCTGTTCCAGCAGCTCCAGCTTGTCTTCCCTCTGGCTGCCTCCGATGATTTCCCCAATGCCGGGAACCAGGCAGTCCATGGCGGCAACCGTCTTGCCGTCCTCGTTCAGCTTCATATAAAATGCCTTGATTTCCTTCGGATAGTCGGTAACGAAAACAGGGCGTTTAAATTCCTTTTCTGTCAGATAACGCTCATGTTCGGTCTGCAGGTCGCTTCCCCAGTGTACCTTATATTCAAATTCATCATTATGCTTCTCCAGGATTTCAATGGCCTCCGTATAGGTCACATGGCCAAATTCAGAGGTGAGGACATGCTCCAGACGCTCAATCAGCCCCTTATCCACAAACTGGTTGAAGAACGCCATCTCCTCAGGCGCATTGTCCAGCACATAACGGATTACATACTTCAGCATGCTTTCGGCAAGCATCATATCATCCGTCAGATCCGCAAAGCACATTTCCGGCTCAATCATCCAGAACTCAGCCGCATGGCGGGTGGTGTTGGAATTTTCCGCGCGGAAGGTCGGCCCGAAGGTGTATACGTTTCTGAACGCAAAAGCATAAGTTTCCGCATCCAGCTGCCCGCTTACCGTAAGGTTGGTAGGCTTGCAGAAAAAGTCCTGGCTGTAATCCACCTTGCCTTCTTCCGTTTTGGGCACGTTTTCCAGATCCAGCGTGGTCACCTGGAACATTTCTCCCGCACCCTCACAGTCGCTTCCTGTAATCAGGGGTGTATGCACATAAACAAATTCCCTTTCCTGGAAAAATTTATGGATGGCATACGCTGCCAGGGAACGAACGCGGAAAACCGCCTGGAAGGTATTCGTTCTAGGACGCAGATGGGATATCGTGCGCAGGTATTCAAAGCTGTGGCGCTTCTTCTGAAGCGGATAATCCGCCGGGGAAGCTCCTTCCACAAGAACCTCCTCAGCCTGCATTTCGATAGGCTGCTTTGCCCCGGGTGTCTCTACAATTGTACCCGTCGCCACCACAGCAGCTCCCACGCCGATTCTGGCTGCTTCCGCAAATCCCGGCATTTCACTGCTGTATACGATCTGAAGCGGCTCAAAAAAGGTTCCGTCATTGACTACAAGGAATCCAAAGTTCTTGGAATCCCTGTTGCTTCTCACCCATCCGCCAATGGTGACCTTCCTGCCCTGATACTTTTCTTTTTCTCTGAATAAATCCTTGATGTTTGTCAGTTCCATTTTTTTACCCCTCGTTTTCGTGTTCTTAATAAGCGGTAAGCGCGCTTTGGCTTTATTACTTTTACAGATAACTTCTTGGTACCTTCACAGTTACCTTTACTTCTTATCCGCCGCCTGTGTCCCGGCAGCGCTTTCTGTTTCCTCTGCGGCGCCGGTTTCTGTCCCGGCTGTCTCTGTTCCTTCTGTCTCAGTTTCAGCTGTCTGCGTGGCAGTTTCCGTTGTTCCCTCAGTATTCAGCTCCTGGACAGGCTCCGTATCGGTAACCACCGCATTGTCAAACAGGAAGGACAGCACCTTCTCTGTCATCATGTATTCCTTATAGCCCTTCAAATCAATGGCACTCTTATATTCTTCCACATCATCGTAGCCATAATCAGCCGCATTCTTCTGAAGCTCCGCTTCCACCTCTTCGTCCGTCACATTCAGGTCCTCCGCATCCGCAATTGCCTTCATCGCAATAATTTCACGGGCGGCCTGTGCCGCAGATTCCTGAACCTGTTCCTCGGATGAGCCTGTCGCAGCCATAAAGCTTTCCAGATCATAGCCGTACATTGCGGCATAGGAGCTCATATTCGCTTTAATTCTGTCATAATAACGGGTAACCATATCTGCCGGAGGCTCTTTGAACTCGGAATTTTCCACTACCTTAGCCAGGATATCGATCTGGGCATTGGAATCGTGGGTATTCTGCTCATCCTCCATCAGCATATCAAATACATACTGCTTGTACTCATCAACCGTGGAAAGATCCAGTTCCAGTCCTTTTACATATTCATCCGTCAGCTCCGGAAGGGATTCCGTATGGATGCTGTTAACGGTTACGGTAAACACCGCTTCCTTTCCGGCCACCTCCGCATTGGGATAGCTTTCAGGGAAGGTAACCGTAACATCCCTTGTCTCACCGATTTCGGCGCCGATAAGGCCGTCTTCAAAGCCATCAATAAAGCTGCCGGAACCGATTTCCAGATCATAGCCCTTATCCGTACCGCCTTCAAAGGCCACGCCGTCGATCTTTCCTTCATAATCAATATTGGCAAAATCGCCTGTCTGCACGGCCCTGTCCGTAACCTCTGTCGTTACCATATTGCTCTGCAGCGCATAATCAATATAGCTCTGTACATAATCATCTGTTACCGTAGGAGTCGTTTCCGTAACTTCAATCCCTTTATATTCGCCAAGGGTAACATAGTCGGCCACATTGATGCCATCCACATAGGCATCCTCTCCGTATTCCACAGCTGCAGCTGCTGTTTCGGAGCCAGTCTCCGCCGGTGCTGCGCTCTCAGTACCAGCCTGGGTGCTCTCCCCATTCTCCGCTGTTTTCCCGCATCCTGCAAGTACGGATGCCGACAGCGCCAGTACTGTCATAGTAGTTATAAATTTTTTCATGCTTTGTCTCCTCTTATATTAAACAATAGCGCGACCTGCGCCGGTTATCATTGTATCATATTTTAATCTCACATAAAACCCTTTATTACAGGAATTCACACATAATTAAGAATATTTCCAACAGTAACCAAAGGTATAAAACTGCACTTCTTGAGCCACAATCCCTTGCTTAATCCAGGAAAGTCTGCTACAATATTTTTGCATCTAACTTAAGGAGGTTTCCACGTGAGTACAGTAACAATAGTATTATTGGTGATATTGGCAGTTCTAATCGTCGGCGTTGTTGTTTTGTATTTTCTCGGCAAGAAAGCCCAGAAGAAGCAGGCCGAACAGCAGGAGCAGATCGAAGCTTACAAGCAGACCGTCTCCATGCTGATTATTGACAAGAAAAGGATGAAGCTGAAGGACGCAGGACTTCCCGCAGCCGTCATAGAACAGACTCCAAAGCTGCTGCGTGGTTCCAAGCTTCCCATCGTAAAAGCGAAGGTTGGCCCTCAGGTTATGACGCTTGTCTGTGAAGAAAGCATTTTTGAATCCGTTCCTGTAAAGAAAGAGGTAAAGGCCACTGTCAGCGGTATCTACATCACCGCAGTAAAGGGCCTGCATGGCACCACACTCGTTAAGCCCACCAAGAAAAAGAGCTGGTTTAAGCGCAAAGTGGAGAAGCTGCAGGAGAAGGCCGGAGCGAAGCCTCTGAAATAAGCCTGATAATTTGATATGGACCGTCTGTGATGACTGAAATAAATCCCCCGGGAAGCATGTGTGGAATGCATCCCGGGGGATTTTTATTTCTTATATATCTGTTCTCAGATCCGGTCCCCGATGTAAACATTACCCGTGCCGACGTTCTTTCCGGTCATATCCGGTGCTGCATCTAACCCAATATAAGCAAAAGGATTATTTCAGAGTAAATACCCATTCCCCGCTGCCGATTTCTTTTATCTCTTTATTTCCTTTGACAACAGCCTCCATGCCATGAGGGATACTCAGCCAATATTGATATCCCTCCTCTGCCTTTTCCCACCTCACTTTTATTTCTCCGAATAGAGTGTCATAAGAAAAAGAAACACAAGAAATCCTGTCTGTAACTTCCGGATATATCATTATTTTTCGGAAGCCAGGTGCCAATCTCTTTACCCCTGCAATTCTCCGGTAAATGAAGTCTGCAATACAGCCAAAGGCATAATGATTGAAGCTGTGTGTGGAGATACTTCCATCTTCACGAATCCCTTCCCAGTTTTCCCAGATTGTCGTAGCTCCCATTTTCACCTCATACAACCATGAAGGGCAGGTATCCTGATAAAGGACTTTGCAGGCTGTATCATGGAACCCCGCATCCCAGAGCACATCAAGTAAAAAGGGCGTTGAAAGGAAACCGGTTGCCAGATGATAATCTGCAGCTTTTACCAAAGCTTCCAAACGTCTTTCGAAAATTCTTTTTGTGTCGTCCTGAACCATTCCAAATGCTATCGCCATAACATACAGCCCCTGTAATTCATTCAACAGACGCTTATCCTTTGTTATATAAACTGAATGAAAAGCAAGCCTGATTTTCTCTGTCAGATCTTTATAATATGCTGCCCTGTCCTCCTTTCCCAATATCTCACTTATCTGATACATGCATTTTGCTTCTCTGAAATAAAATAACGCCGCTGTGATTTCTTTGCTGGCAGCAACTCCATCCTCGTCTGAAAATCCCGGCATCAGCCAGTCCCCCCAATGGTATCCTGTATTCCAGAGATATTTCATAAACGGCCGTTTTTTATAATCCATATAATATTGTTCAGGCATGGAATCTTCTGCACATGCAGTCACATAAGCCATCCATTTTTCCATGGCTTCGTAATTTTCTTCCAGAATATTTATATTCCCATATCCTTCATACAAATCCCTGGCTGCAAATATAATGGCATCTCCCCAGCCGGCAGAGGTCCATCCCGGATTAGGTTCACTTCTTCTATAAGCATCTGTATACGGAACGACGATAGGTATCTGGCCTCTTTTCAATTGTTCCAGCCTGCACTGTTTCAGCCACCTTCTGAAAAAGCCCTGCACCTCCTGCTGCCATATCGCCGTGCTGCAGAATATTTGTGCATCTCCGGTAAAACCCCCTCTTTCCCTTTGCGGGCAGTCTGTAGGAATGGATATCATATTTCCGCATTGGCTCCAGTAAGCATTCTGAATCAGTCTGTTTATATTACCGTCACTGCATTCAAAACAGCTGGTATCCTTTAACCCTGTTTCCAAGACAACGCTCTTACATTGCCCCGGGTTCAACTCTCCTTTCAAACCGCTTATTTTAATATAACGGTATCCCTGGAAGGAGAACTGCGGTTCATATACATAATGATCCGTTGTTACATATATGTAATCTGTCTGATCATGGAACGGGAATCTCTGTGTAATTTCAAGCAAATCCCCGGAATCCGGATTGAGAATCTCACTATGTTCTATCTTTATCAGCTGGCCGGCTTCGTTTTCCAGGGTTATTTTTTCCCGTCCTGCAAGCACCTGTCCGAAATCTGCAATAAAGCTTCCTTCACTAAATTTTGTTACTGTCCTTGCTTCCAGGACTGTTTTTACCTTAATTCCTTCATATTCCTGGGGTGTAAGAATATGTTTCGGATATGCTTTTTTAACGGTTCCATAGGGAACAAGTGACTGCCGCATATCCAGATACTCTCCCATGAACAGATCCGCATATAAAAATGGTCCCGAATAAGCCTCAAAGGTATCATCGCTGCAAAGCTTTTGCATTTTCCCATCTGCATATCCGATCTCTGCCTGCATTATCAACGCAGGCCTTTCCCCATATAAATAATTCATCCCGGGAATTCCCTGTGCGTGACCCGCGTACCATCCGTCCGCAAGAATAATATCAAAGCTGTTTTTTCCGTTTTTCAGATATGGTGTTATATCATACGTCTGATAATAAACCAGTTTATCATAAGCTGTAAAATCAGGTGCCAGCGCATAATCCCCTATCTTCGTATCATTCACTGTCAGCTGATAGAACCCAAGCGCCGTAATATAGACACGTCCGCACTCCCATCCCTCAGACAGATTCCATTCTCTGTGAAAGTACACAGGCCGCCTTAAACCCTGATCCATTTCCGGTTTTTTTATATTTTTCTTCCAAAAGCCCCGGCTTACCTCTAACGCATCCTTATAAAACTCTTCATTCGCTTCTATCCACTGTGCCTCCCAGGATTCTTGTCCCGCCATGGCAGTTTCAAAAAAAGAATAGTCACTCCAATCCAGCCACTCCGCCTTTTCCCCATGACTGATTTGCACCCGGACTCTCCAGTAATATTTTGTTTTTTCTTGAAATACGTTCTTAAGCTCCCACTGGGTTTCACCGGAATATGACTTTCCTTCATATGTCAGGTGTTCAAAATTCTCCTGTTCAGAAATCTGAACCCAGCGCTGAATTTGTTTTATGTTCTTTCCTTCTCCTGCTATTATCCATCGGAGGATACATCCCTTTACAGAGACTCCCAGAGGAGTTCTCATACCATTACAAAGCATTCCCTGTATATTCAGTTTACTTTTTTTAACCCCATCATTACTCATAGTCAATCCTCTTAATAAAAAGGAGAGATATCCTCCTTTATCCGGACGATACCTCTCCCCAGTCCCTCTCTTAGTTATTTCTGCTGAGCCAGCCACTCATCAAGCTGCTTCTGATTTTCAGTAATAATTTTGTCTATTCCGGCACTTTCCAATGCCTTGAGGAATTCCGGATAAACCGTATCAAGATCTACCGTGCCGTATTCCAGCTGTGTCAGATACTTTGCAATAACGCTCTTTACTGTAGATTGCTCCGTACTGACGGGTGTTGCATCAAATTTATATCCAAAGGCCTTAGAAGTATGGTCCAGAGATTCCTGAAGATAGGCTTCTCTTTTCTGTGTGTCCTCCGGCTGCAGAGGGGATTCCATATAATATTGGCTCTGATCACCCCAAACGCCGTATACATTTATGTAATCCCTGTCTTCCTTAAGATCGATTACCACTCCATTATCCTGAACAGTATAGTCAATCCCTTCCTCGCCATGTGTTAAAACGTTCTGAATTTCCGCATCCGTGAATAAAATATTTAAAAATTCAACTGCCTTTTCAGGATACTTTGCATTTTTAGGGACGAAAAACAGCACTCCGGTATATACATTAGTTGTCATATAGGTAGGACACATATTCAGCTGTACTACACCAAGGCCGGAATCTCTTTCCGCTGCTTCCCGGGTGCCGGGAGTACTCATATTAATATAGCTGGCTGTTTTACCGGAATTGAAAAGGGTATCGGAGCTTTCGGACGAGGTTGCTGCATCTTTTGAAATATATCCTGCCTGATACCATTTTCTCATCCATGTGAGGTATTCATAATAACTGTCTGTGGCATATAAATTTTCTACAGTTGTACTGTTTAAGGGGTCTGTCAGTACACCGCAGGATTCTCCTGAAACACCCAGATTATCATAATTCTTTACGTAAAAATAATTGGATTTTGTTCTGTTTCCCGACACTCCAAGCGCTGTATACTCCGGGAATTTCTCCGATATCTGTTTAAAGATATTATCCAGGTCTTCGTATCCTATGTATCCATCCACATCAATTCCAGTTACATCCAGTTCATCAAATACATCCTTCCGGATATAAATAGCACCTCCATTGCCGGGTGCCGAAGGAATCGTAGGAATTCCATACTGATGTCCTTTATACTGGCCTGCACTTAAGAAGTTCTTTTCCTTGTCTTTTGCCAGCATATCCTGGCCGTGGCTTTGAATTAAGTCATCCAGCTCCATAAAAGCGCCTGAATTAATCATTGCCAGATAATCCTGGAACACCGTGATCATGATATCCGTATCATTTCCATTGGCGAACCACATATTATACTTCGTCGCCTGATCTGCAAATGCTACAGGCACCAGCTCTACCTTACAGTTTATCTTTTCCATGGTCAGGTTGCTTAATGCAGTTTCTATTCTGTCAAGCCCTTCCGGCTCCGTGCCGGATGTCAAGTAAGTCATTTTAATAGTAACTGCTTCAGAAGTATCCTCTGCATTTTCACTGCCGCTGTCCACATTGTCCGTATTTTCCGCAGCTACAGAAGTATTCTGGTTCTGAGAATCTGTTCCTGATGCTGCCCCACAGCCTGCAAGCATAAACGCTGCCATTGCCGTAGCAATAAAACGTGTCATTTTTCTTTTCATAGTTCCTCCTTCAGGGATTGTCCCCCTCTTTACTGCTTTTTTATTTGTACCCCATTGCTATATATAATTATGTTCCCAAAGAACGTATACCATATAGTGCACATGGTATTGCCGGCTTACCGTTCCTTATAGGAAAATAATCAATATCATATTTCTTCTTTTTCCTGTTCTGTTCTGTAAAAACAAATCTGTGCCTTTCCAACCAGCCCTGAGGGCAGGGGTGATTTTATCATTTCCTTTTCTCTCCGGTTGGATAATCTTTTTCTTCTTTCCTTATTCAATATTTCCGTAAAATACGGCCATTCCTCTATTACCGTCCCCTGATATTCCCCCACCTCCCGGTCAGGATCCAAACATCTGTTAATCAATTGATTGCTTACATGAACCCTTATTTCATTTTTCCCCAAATGAAGATACTCTTTTATACTCATTTGATAAGGCCTTTGTATCCATTGCCCCGCAGACGTATCATTCACAAATACCTCTGCAGCACAGCCTGCCTTATCCACTTGAAAGACAATTTCATCAGAAGCCATATCTGGCTCCGTCAGATAAACCGATTTCCGATAAATTACTTCTCCTGAATAATATTTTAATTCCTCAATCTGTTCAAAGCCCTTCAGTTCTTCAACATCTTTAAAATAATCCTTCTCCGGAACCTCAAGCCGCCATCCTTCCTTTAAGTCAATTACACCATTTTCCTTCCAGATCCGCTTATCCGTTTCGGGTTTCGGAAGGCTTTGATCAAATACAAGAAGATATGCCTGACCCTGGTTAAAATGCAGTTCAATTTCCGTGCCGCTTTCCTTTCTTGTATAAGCTAATGGAAGAATCTCTTTTCCTTCCATAGGATCCAAAATACAAAAAGCTCTGTTTTCCTGATATATTGTCAGTTTTGTATTATATTCTTCAAGGGACATATTTGCTGTAAAATAAATATCTGCATTCTTGTCTTTCCTGTGAACATATCCTATGGATTCCTTACCTGTCCCTACTTTAAGATCCGGACATACCCTCTGCTTCAATATATTGAGTAGCGCATCTTTTTTATTTTCCGCAAATATCAAATTACCCTGCCGGTGCATCTCTTCAAACAGCGTGGATACTATTTTATCTTTTTCATCCTTCTGAAGCAGGCCGCATCCCTGGGATGGGAGCCGCCCTGCACATATCACCAGGTTCCCATGCATTGCAAAGCTTTGGATACTTTCCGCAGTTTTTACAGGCATTCTGTCCGTCTCCATAAGAATCAGGGTCTCATACGAGTACTCCTCCCACCGGCCCAAAACATCGTCATTCACATAATCGAACCAGTATCCCTCCCTTGCAATGCCGTCGATAACAGAGGTTTCCAGGCGTTCCTCCAGCTTCATGCACATATGTATATCGCCCAGCGGATTTTCCGCCCAGATGTCATGCTGCGGAAGATAAATACATATTCTGGAAACAGGTTCTCCCCGCTGAAGGAAATCGCAGACTCTGTTAATATAGCGTCCTATATTTTTATAATATTTCCACCAGGTATTGGTGTGGCATATATGTGATGAAGCATAAAAAGCCATCGGTTCGCCGTCTTTTTGCGAATAGGTATAACCATGGTTTACTATCTGGTTCATCCCGTCCACAAATATACTGTCGGCGGCAATCTTAATTTGCTCCGGTGTTTCCGTAAACCGCGGGAAACGAAGCCAGGTAAAAGATTCATTAGATATAATATGTCTGTGATATACATGACCAGCCGAGCTTGCCAGCCTTCTGTGTACCGTATTGACACTGTATTTATCCCATTCTGAAAAGGTTTCCCCTTCCGGTATATCAGCTGCGCCGTAAGCCTGCAGAATATCTCCCCAGGTACCGTGCGCCTGGATTCTTGAAGTTGACCCCATTTCATGGCACCACTCTGTCATAACACTGAAAAAATTCTCAATTGTCAGCTCGGACATGGTTTTATGGAAGTCATATCGTATTTCTTCCGTCATTCCCTTCACTTTTCCCCACAGTGCATATATATAAGGCTTAAGAGAATATCCCCTCCTCTTTTCAAACTCGTCATAAATTTTTCCGGTCCAATTATGTCCGAAAAGCTCAAGCGAGTCACAGAAAAAGGATTGAACCATTCCCCTGCCAAGCCTTTCCACCAACGGAGTCCCTGCCTGTGCAAAGAAAAATCTGGATGCTTCCGCATCATTATGATCAATTACATACCCCTGTGCTCCCCTGGAAGGCATTAACACATGTTCCCGGAATTGTCCTGCCAGAAAAATAACTATCTTATAGTTTCCCTCCGGTACCTCCAGATTTTTCAACTGTGTCCCCCAGGGCCAGCTGAACAATAGTTTTTCTTCCAGCAACGATGAAATATCCTGAATGGTTTCCGGAAGCATCTCACTGTCTTCCATCCGTCCCATAATTCCTCCCACGATTTCACCCGCCATCCGGTTTGTAAAATCGTAGCTGAAAACTGAAGGGCCTCTGACATCAATCGCATAAGGGTATACGACCGGCGCACTTTTTACAAAAGGTACGAACGGGCCGCCAAAAGGCCATGAGGATCCTAATGTAAGATCCATTGTCATTCCCCGTTTATGTACCTCTTCACCCGTAAACTTCAGTATATCAAAAAATTCCGGGGAGAAATATTCCAGATTTTCCCTGCTTCCTGCTTCCAGGGCATACAGTATCTGGATCTCCACGCCGCCTATTCCGGCCTCCTGCATCTGATCCAATTGATAAGAAATATTATCTTTGTCCACCCGGCAGCCATACCACCACCATCTGGTTTTTCCCCTTGCTGCTGCAGCCGGCTGTCGCAGCTGCTCCAGATACGTCCTTTCCATTTTTCCCCCCGTCTGTACGATAAAGCCTGCACAGGCAGTCCGCAAAAGTAAAGCGGACTTAAATATCCTGGAAGAACTTTTCGCCTTAAAAAAAATATTTATGCGTTAACCTTTAACCGCGCCAATTGTGATTCCTTTTACAAAATACTTCTGGAAAAACGGATAAATACATAACATGGGAAGTATCCCTACTACTGCAATCGCCATACGCGCCGTCAATGCAGGAATATCCGATTTATTTATGGACAGGCCGGATCCGGCAATTGAGGTAAGCGCCGTTATATTATTGTTTATGGCATTCAATACATTTTGGATGCTGTAAAGCGAAGTATCATCCAGGTAATACAGCCCATTCGTCCAGTTATTCCAATATCCAAGCGCTGTCATCAACCCGATTGTCGCCATAATCGGTTTTGATAATGGAAGTACAATCAAGCGGAAAATCTGCATTTCTCCCGCCCCATCCAGCTTAGCACTCTCCAACAGAGATTCCGGTATGCTGGTAAAAAAATAGTTTCTCATAAGCATAACATTAAAAGCATTTACAAGAAGTGAAGGAATTATCAGCGCCCAAATCGTATTGGCAATGTGCAGATATTTGGTATAGATTAAATAAGTGGGAACTAAACCTCCATGAAAAAGCATTGTAAATACCACAAAGAAATCAAAAAATCTTTTTCCCGGAATATCCTTTGTCAGCCCGTACCCAAGCAAAGCCGTAATAACCAGCCCCGCGCCGGTACCGATAACGGTTGTAAATATCGTTATGGCATATGCCCTGAAAATCATATTCCGCTGACGCATAATATAGACATATGCATCCATGCTGAATACTTTAGGAATAAAATTAAAGCCGTAATTCAGCGCTGCTTTCTCTTCTGTCAGTGACGCGGAAATCAACAAAACAAATGGAAGAACAGCAAATATGCTTAACAAAATCATTACTATATGTGCAATTATACGAATTCTAACCTCACTTTTTCCTACCATAACCATTCTCTCCCAATTAAAATAATGCACTTTCTTTACTGTATTTACGCACAATTGCATTAGCTATAACTACAAGGACAAAGCCTACTATTGATTGATAGAAACCGGCAGCAGCAGAAAGCGCTATATTACCCTGCTGCATCAAAGCATTATATACATATGTATCAATCGTCTGGGTCACATCAAACAAAGCCCCTGAGTTTCTGGGAACCTGGTAAAACAGGCCAAAATCTGAATAAAAAATCCCGCCTATATTCATGATGATCAAGGTAATGATTGTAGGCTTTAAAAGCGGAAGCGTAATATTGGTAATCTGTTTCCACTTCCTTGCACCGTCTATTTTCGCAGCCTCATAATATTCCTTATTGATTCCCACAATACTTGCCAGGTAAATTACCATGGAAAATCCTACGCTCTTCCATAAATTTACGATTATAAGAATAAACGGCCAGTACTTTTTTTCCTGATACCACACTATCGGTTCTATACCCAGCGCTTTGAAAATCACCTGATTAATCAGTCCCGTCTCCGAACTGAGCATCGCATAAATAAGGTAGCTGCCAATCACCCAGGATATCATATAAGGTAATAATATAAGTGTCTGATATACCTTTACTGAAAACTTGGATGTTATCTCGTTCAGAAGTATGGCCACGGCAATTGCGGCTATTGTTCCCAGGATAATAAATGCCAGGTTATACAGAATGGTATTGCGGGTCATAATCCATGCCTCGGAGGAAGCAAACAGATACCTGAAGTTGTCAAACCCCACCCAGTCGCTTCTCAAAATTCCCTTATTCCAGTCAATTTTCTTAAAAGCGATAACCAGACCAAACATCGGAGCATAATTGTTAATCAGCAGATAGATTATGCCCGGCAGCATCATTACATAAATCGGGATCGCATTTTTCCAGTTCATATGCCTTTTCTTTTTCATAAGCACCCATCCGTTCCAATTTTAATTCAAAAAATAAAGCTGTCATTTTGGCCTTACCTCAATGACAACTTTATTATAAAAATTTTTGAAGAATAAAAAAAGAAAATATCCGAACACAAATAGCACTAATCCGCACTCTCTTTTTCCTTCAATGCCTGCCCATATTCCCGGGGCGTCATACCATACTTTTTTTTGAATATTTTGGTAAAATAACTGTAATTGTCGTATCCGCATTCATAGGCCACTCTTGCAATGGAAAGACGCCCTTCCTTCAAAAGCTCCCTGGCAAGGAACATCCTTTCCTCCAGTATGAAATCCCCGATTCCAATCCCCTCTTCCTTCTTAAATAATCTGGACAGATAATCTGCAGAAAGGAAGAATTTTTTTGCAAGGAATTCGATCCTCAGTTCTTCCTGAAGATTTGCCGTAATATACGACTTCACCTGTTTGACAATCTCCTCCCTGGAAGCCGGGCCTTCCTGTACCTCGCCTTCCCTGATAATCTGTTTCATCCATTCCCTTCCGAATGCCTGATATTTGTCATTCTCCCAGTTACGGTTTATCTCTTTTGCTATATGAAGCAGTTTTTCCTCCAGCTCTTCATAAACCATCGGCTTTACAATATAATCCTTGCAGTCAAGCGCTATTGCCCGTCTTGCATAATCAAATTCTTCATGACACGTCATAATAATACGCACTGTTTTCGGATACTGCATCCTAATCCATTCCAATAGATCCAAACCGGAGCCGTCAGGCATTTCAATATCACACAAAACAATATCAATCGTATCCTGGTAAAACAGCTTCTTGCTCTCTTCAATGGATGTCGCCTGATAAACAGTCTGAAAACACAGATTTTCCCACCGGACTCCTGCCATAATTCCATTGATTATTTCTATTTCATCATCTATTATCAACAGATTCATCTTTCATTTCCTTTCCATCCTCTCCCGCAAAATGACAGGGAAACTCCATCCATACCTGAGTTCCTTCACCTTTTTGTGAAGTAATATGAAAATGTGCGTCCTGTCCGTAAAAGCTCCGCAGCCTTTTCACACAATTCCATATTCCCACATGCCTTCCGCGGCTGTCACAGATAATCTGTCCCTGAGATATCTGTTCCAGCAGTTCTTCATCAATACCCCTTCCGCTGTCACATATTGAAATCCGCAGAGTGGAATCATTTTTTTTAATAATTACAAGAATTTCTATCTCTTCTCCGGGCACCAATGCATATTTTGTACTGTTTTCCACAAAATTCTGTATAATCAGAGGCGGAATCATTTCCTCCATCAGCTCTTCATCCACATCAAACATAATATAAAAGGCATTTGGATACCGTATTTTCTGTACCTTACTATATACCTTAATAAAATCAATCTCCGACTGTATCGTTACAAATTCCGAAGTATTCCGCAGCGCATATCGGAAGTATTTCGACAAGTTTAAAGAAAATTCCCGAATTTCTGCTATTTTATTATTCATTGTGAGGCTATAGATAGTATTCAGCGAATTTAATAACAAATGCGGATTTATCTGCAGCTTTAAATTAATCAGCTGTTCTTTTTCTTTTTCCAGCTTTAATTCATATGCTTCAATTTTCAAATCCTTACTGTAATTAAGCACGCTGTTAAAAGCCTGTTCAATTTCACTGAATTCCTGTGTTTTTGAAAAGTGCTGAATCCGGTATTCTGTATTTCCCTTAAGGATTTCCTGCATAGCACAGGAAATCCCTTTCATAGGTATCAAAAAGAGCTTTCTCAAAAGAAGCATAAAAATTGGAAGCAGCACCAGCATTAAAATAGAGCAGTACAGAATAAATCTGTCCCTTATGGAAATTCTGCCCGACATACTGTTTTTGGGCAGATAAAGCTCTAATCTGACATCCACATGGGAAAATCCAGCTTCAAGCTTCGTATATTGTGAAAAATCATTATCCTTATATCCCTTATCCGATAAATTGATGCGCTTTCCATTTCCCGGCAGATAAACCGCCAGAATATCCTGCGTCTCCACATTATTGCTGAATTGTTCCCATAATTCGTTCAGCTGAAGAATATATCCAATCTCAACAAACTGATTACTGTAAGATTTCAACAGATACTGTGTCTTTCCATGCTCAATAATATCAGGCCTGGCGAAATTATCTTTCCGCATCAGTTGTTCCTCCAGATATTCCTGCGCATCCAATGGAATTTTATCAAGCTGTTTCACGATATAAATATCTTCATTATGCGGAATCCTCACATAAAAACCCGCTGCTAATGGAAAATACTTCAGCAGATTATCCAGTTCGTCCCTGAGCCAGATCCTTGCCTGCTGATACCTGGAATCCTTTTCGTTAAGACGAAGCGCAGAATAAGTATTATCCGCATAAAGGATAAGCTGAATATAATTTTCAATCGCTTCAAGGCTCGTATCATACTGCTTTACCAGCATTTTCATGCTGTTCTGTTTGACATTAACCACCTGCTCCTGTGCTTCCTTCATATTGACTCTGCTTGCAGCCAGGGACAATGCAAGGGCGGGCAGGCTAATCAGGAAAAACAGCAGAACAATCTGAAATTTTAATGTATACCGTCTCATTTCCCCTCATTTCCGGGACAGCATCTTGCTGTTGCAGTAATTTTACCCCAATCCCAATAAAACATCCGGTCAGTATAATTATATATATTTCCGCAGAAATCCCTCCACCGCATCCAACGCTTCATCGCAGTTGAATCCCATAAACCCGTGATTGGCGCCTGCCAGCTTGATGAATTCCACATTTTTCCCCAGTTCCTTCATTCTTTCGTACAGTCTGCAGCTCTGGTTAAAGGGCACCAGCATGTCGCTTCCGCCATGCATGATAAGCAGGGGCGGCGTATCCTTTTCCCGGGAAAGATAATTCATGGGAACCGTGGCATCGGCCAGCTCCGGGTTTTCCAGGACATTTTTGCGGCCGATGACAAAGCCCTCCGGGCTGTCTGCCTGTGTGTGATCCATGGAGCTGGGGTAATAATTCATTTTTGCGATGTCCGTGGGACCGTACCAGTCCACAATGCATTTTACGGCCGCAGACTGTTCACGGTAGGCATCCATGTCCGGTTCCCCGTCTCCTGTAAAGCCTGCCATCAACGCGGTATGGCCACCGCTGGAATCTCCCCACAGAGCGGTCCTGTCCGCATCCACGCGATATTTACCTGCATTGATTTTCATGTAACGGATAGCGGCCTTTGTATCCTGGACCTGCGCCGGAAAGGGGGCGATATCACTGGGCCGGTATTCCACAATGGCTACGGCAAAGCCCCGCTGCGCCATCCGGATCAGATTTGGAAGATGATCAAAAACGTCCTGTTTATGCCAGGCGGATCCCTGCACAAACATAATCAGCGGCCATTTTCTATCCGGCTCCTGCCCTGATTTGGGCACCATGATCTGGAGATGCAGGTTAATGCCTCCCCTGTTGGCATACACCACATTCGGAAGAAATTCCACCCCAAAACCATAGGCGTCCTTCCAGGCCACTGTTTTAACTCCCTCCGGCAGCTCCTCCGATTCCGGGAACTGCTCCGGCGGCACCTGAAGCGGCGGTATTAATTTCAATCCTTCCAAGTCACTCATATTGTAATCCTCCTGTCTGTTTCCTGCCTGTCCGTAACAATACGGGATTTTTGCGTTCTTCTGTTATTGTATCACAGATCCCTCCGGCTGTTTCCTCCTTTTCCCGTCCCCATAAAAAATCAGGCCTCCCCATTGACCAAAAACAGGGCCTCCGGACCCGGGATTGCAGTATGCACTCCCGGCCCGGCAGCCCTGACGACATTTTTACGATAAGTCTCCTGTTTCAGGCTTTTCTTACTTTATCAGGCAATTTCAGAGTAAAAAATATAATCTCCTGCCCCCACCTCTATCGTCTCTCCGGCAATTACTATCTCGGCGGGTGACGGTGTGGTTATTTCATAGCGGATTCTGCCTTCCTCCTGCTTCCAGAGGGAACGGACGGTTCCTTTCCTTGTTTCAATGGAAGCTTCCAGCCAGTCCAGCCTGCTGTCGGGCTGGGGGGCTATTTTTACCCTGGCAAAGCCCGGCGCATCCTCCACCGTCTGAATTCCTGCCGCCGCCTCGTATACCCAGTCGGCTACCGCGCCGTATGCGTAGTGATTGAAGGAGTTCATATCCGTGCTCCAGAAGTCCCCGTTTTCCATGATGCCGTCCCAATGCTCCCAGACGGTAGTGGCCCCTTTTGTAACAGGATAGAGCCAGGAAGGATATTCCGTGCGCAAAAGCAAGGTATAGGCAAGCTCCGTATGTCCGTAGCTGCTCAGTACGTGAAGCAGATAGGGGGTTCCCACAAAACCAGTCTGCAGCTTGCTTCCGCAGGCTTTTATCATCTCCGCCAACGCATCTGCGGTTTTCTGAGGATCCTCGGCAAGCCCGAAATGCACGGCAAGGACATGTTCTGTCTGCGTCCGGTAATCTGTGAAGGTTTTGCGGAAGGTATCCACGATCCCCTGGTACAGCCTCTCATACTCACTTATATCCTCTCCCAGCACCCTGCCGGCCTTTACCACAAGGGAGGTGGAATAGGCATAGAAGGCAGAGGCTATAAAATCCGCCCTGCTAGATCCCTTATAGCTCCCCACAGGCGCGTCCAGGCCGAGCCAGTCCTCATAATGCTCCCCGCCGGTCCAAAGGTACGGATCCTTTGTGCTATTGGTAATGAAGCCGATATATTTTTTCATACAGTCAAACTGCTGTCTGAGGATTTCCTTATCCCCGTAGGTCAGATATATCTGCCAGGGGCAGATGGCAGCGGCGTCATCCCAGGCAGCGCTGCCGCTTCCCACATAAAGGGTGGGGACCACATGGCCTATTGAGCCGTCCGGACGCTGATCCGCAGCCATGTCCGCCAGCCACTTGGTAAAGAACCGGTCCACATCAAAATTATAGCTTGCTGTCTTGACAAAAGCCTGCGCGTCTCCCGTCCATCCCATGCGTTCGTCACGCTGCGGGCAGTCCGTGGGCACATCCAGGAAATTGCCCTTCTGTCCCCAGATAATATTGCTGAACAGTTGGTTCAGAAGCGGATTGGAGGAACGGAGACGGCCGGTGCGCTTCATGTCGGAATGAACCGCCACCGCATAGAACTGATCTGCACAGGGAGTCCCCGGGAACTGATCCAGCCTGATATAACGGAATCCGAAAAATGTCATTTTAGGCTTATAGGTCTGCACCCCGTCGCAGCAGGTATAATAAATCTTGGATTTGGCGGAGCGGTAGTTGGCATTATAGAAGTTACCGTCCTTATCCAGCACCTCCCCGTGGGAAATTTCCACCTTTTCCCCAGCCTTTGCGTCTAGCGTAAACTGTATGTAGCCTGTTACCTCCTGGCCGAAGTCCACCACGACCTCTCCATTCGGCGCGGTAAAGCAGCGCGCTGCCTTCACATATTCGTGCTCTGTTATTTTTTCGCCTTGCTGGGGGATCAGATTGCCGGTTGTCCGCTCAAGAAGCACCACAGGCTGATAATCTGAAACTTCAAAGCTGGCGTCATAGACCTCACCATCGTAGATTTCGCTGAACCGGATCCTGCTTTCGGCAGCCTGCCATGTCTCATCCGTGGGAATCACAGCGGTTGTTGTATCCGTAAAGGTAATTTTGAGTTCCGCAATCAGGCCTGCGGGAATTGCCGCCCGCTGCGCTTTCCCCTCTTCCGTAATCCAGCCGGGAACAGGGCTTCTGTACCAGCCCTTTCCTACCGTGATTTCCAGGCGGTTCCTGTCTTCCACCAGTTCCGTGATATCATAGCACTGATACTGATGCCTCGTTTCATAAGAAGTCCAGCCGGGAGCGAGCACATAGTCCCCAACGCGCTTTCCGTTCAGCTGTGCTTCATAGACCCCCATTGCAGTTACCTGAAGCTGCACCGATTCGATTTCCTTCCCCGGAAAATCCCCTTTGTTAAATTCCCTGGCAAACACAGGGCAGACATCCCCCATACTCTGCGCAGGTCCAATCCATTTTCCCTTCCATTCCATAAGTAATCCTCTCCTTTTCTTTTTACAGGCTGACCCTGTTTCTCTTGTTTCTGTATTGCTGCGGCGTACATCCAAAGCTTTCCTTGAAATTTCTGTAAAAGCAGCTGATATCGGAATAGCCTATCGCCTCTGCCACCTCTTCCATATTGCAGGTGGAATTCTCTATCATATTGGCCGCCTGCTTCATCCGGAATTCCTTTAACAGAAAACGGAAGGTTTTTCCCGTTTCCCTGCGGATATAACGGCTCAGGTAGCCCTCGCTTTTTCCAAAATGCTTTGCCACCGAGGTGAGCGTAACCGTGGTATAGTTCTCGCGGATGTACCGGATCATCACCGGCAGGACCGCCTCACTGGCGCTGATGCTGCCCACCTCCTCCATCTTCTGCTGATGCGCCTTCAGCGTCCAGCCAAACAGCAGCATTACGTATCCCTTCATCATAAGATTGCCTCCGGCAGGCGCGCTTTTCCGGCAGAAAAGCCCCTCCCCGCACATGTCCAGGACTATGCTGCGCAGCCGTTCATCCTTTCCGCAGCGCACCACCAGCGCCCGGTTGCTTCCCTTGCTGTAGAGCATCTGCCAGAAAAAGTCGGATATACTGTCATTTTCCAGAAGCAGGCTGTAAAAGGAATCCCCGAAGGTGCTCCTTTTCAGGATAATATTCACGGTAACCGCGTCCTCCTCACCGGTAAAAACTGCCTGGTTCATCTCCGGCGGGATAATGACAAAATCCCCCTCGTTCAGCACGGTTTCCCTGTCCTGGGTTTTATCCTGCACAAAAAAGCGGCAGCCTCCGCGAAGGGCGTACACAATTTTGATAAATTTCAGATTATGGTAAAAGGGCGGCGCATATCGGTCATGTAAAATAACCGCCGCTTCGATGCTCTCATTTTCAAAGCAATCCTGTTCGGTGAGGAGATTCCCCATAAAAACAGGCGGCTCTTCTCCAAGCGCATAGCCGCTGTGGTCCGTTGCCCGGAACCGCTCCTTGAATTCCTCCCAGTTCCAAACCACATTCCGAAAGGCTTCCGGATTGGCAAGGTAGATTTCTCTGCAGCTTTTTTCGTAATCCCGGAGGGGAATCAGCATTTCTTCTATTTCCTCATGATTCATGGACATGTTTTCCTTTTCAGTGGTATATGGAGACGGAATATTCCCTTAATACCGGGCTTTTTCTCATCATAAACGTTTTGTCATAAAAAGTCACTATCCTTTCCGGCTGTCTTTTTATGACCTTTCCTTCCATGCAAAAAAAGCCACTGCAGAAACCTGTTTGGCGCTTCTGCAATGGCATCTTTTTATGTTCCCGTCCGTTCGCTTCAGGAGAGCAGGTTGATTCCTTCCCCGTCCTTCGGCCGGATATGCATTTCTATCCTGCAGTCAGCCAGGTACTCGTAATTGACCTCCAGCGCATAGTCCACATTGACGCTGATTTCCTTTTCTTCCTCCGTAAACGTAACCCTGCTGGTGTCCAGGCCGATGAGGATGCTTCCATAGGGAGTGAGATAGCTGGTCATGTTTTTCTTGTTTTCTTCAAAAACCATATATACATTGACCGTTCCCCGTTTGGTCAGGTTCATCTCATGTTCTTTAAACTTGATGATATTTCTAGTCGGCTCGTCACAGCCCTCCATAAGCTCATCATATATGATATAGTGCGTATCATTTTTTTTATAATACTGGCCCCACTGGATTGTTTCAATTTCTTCACTGTCCATTTCCTGGTCGAACTGAAGCCCTCTGATGGAAACCATTACTTCCTTTGTCATATTTATTCCAGACCTCCCGTCTGTTGTCAGTATTCTTCTATGTTAATGGTTTTAGCCGACAGGATGCCGTACTTGATGATGGAATTGGCAAATGTTTTGAACTTATCCGCACCATCGCTCACATAAAATTTATACTTATTGTCTCCCAGCGCCGGTGCCTGGGGGTTAAGCAGGTCATGCTCCGCCAGCAGCCGTTTCAGCTCAATGGCGGTTTCATAGGCCGGATTGACCAGTGTTACCTTATCTCCCATAATCCTGCCTACTGTGGAACGGATCAGGGGATAATGAGTGCAGCCCAGGATCAGTGTATCTATGCCGATATCTATCAGTTCCGTCAAATATCTGGAGGCGATTTCATCCGTTACCGGATCCTGCCACAGCCCTTCCTCCACAAGGGGGCAGAACAGCGGGCAGGCCTTTCCAATGACACGTGCATCCGGATTGATATTATGTATGTACTCCGTGTAAATCTGGCTGCCTATTGTTCCCTCTGTGCCGATAACGCCGATTTTGCCATTTTGCGTTACCTCGGCCGCAACCTTGGCTCCCGGCTTTACCACGCCGATGATAGGCATCTGTATTTCCTTCTCCAGACTGTCAAGCGCATAGGCGCTCGCCGTATTGCAGGCCACCACTATAGCCTTCACATCCTGAGTTTCCAGGAAACGTACTATCTGTCTGGAATATCTGGTAATGGTATCCTTTGATTTACTGCCATAAGGCAGCCTTGCTGTATCGCCGAAATATACTATTTTTTCATTGGGCATCTGGCGCATAATCTCCCGTGCCACCGTAAGGCCGCCCACACCGGAATCAAATACCCCGATGGGCGCATGCTGCAGCTGTTTTATATTCTGTGCCATTCCTTCCTCGATTCCGCCGTTCATCACGGCTTTTTACGATGATGGAGTTCACCTGACGGCCTTTGCCTCGCTCATTTTTCCGTTCACCGCAGCCGCGGACGTTTCCTTCTGCGCTTGCGTCTGTTTGACGGCCTCATCCGCTTTTTCCGGCATGAGCTTTTCCATAAAGCTGAATCGGATCGTTACCTCGCCCTCTCCCGCTTCCAGAATTTCATAATAATCCGCCACGTTTCCATCGGCTTCCACAGGCGTTCCATCCTCTATTTTCTGATAGGCATCCGTGGCAAAGGTGAATTCCGGATAAAAAACACTCCAAAAGCTGAATGCTATCAGCCCTGCCGCCGCAATGTCCCTGATAATTTCTTTATATTTCATGCTGTCACTTTCCTCCGGTCCGTTATATTGGAAAGTATTGACAGCATCACGGCATCCTATACCCTGGAGGATCCTTTATATTGCTGGATCTGGTTCATGATGGACTGCTCCTGGTTATAAATATGCATTTTAATAGCCCGCGCACCCGCATCCTTGTCCCGGCTGCTGATGCATCTGTAAATCTCTTCGTGTTCCTCAATAAGCCTTACATGCTGGCTCACATCCTTGATGTATTCCAGGCGGTATCGGTACATCTGCTGGGAAAGGTTTCCCACCATCTGGGCCAGCTTTTCATTCCGGCTCCCCTGTACAATAATATCGTGAAGCGCAACGTCGGCTTCCGCTATCTTTACTGCGTCCTGGGTCCTGGTGACCTGTGCAAACCGGTCGCAGGCCTCTCTGAGCGCACGGATTTCTTCTTCCGAAATCCGTTCACAGGCAAGCTCCATTGCCAGCGCGTCCAGCGCCTGGCGCACCTCCAGTACATCCCGCAGGCCCTTGGCGGTTATCTGCGCCACCTCGGCGCCGCGTCTGGGTATCATGGTAACCAGGCCCTCAAGCTCCAGCTTGCGGATAGCTTCCCTGATAGGCGTACGGCTTACGCCCAGCTTATTGGCCAGATGGATTTCCATCAGCCTTTCTCCGGGCTTCATTTCTCCCTTCAGAATGCTTTCTCTGAGGGTATTGAATACAACGTCCCTTAACGGCAGGTAATCGTTTGTGTTTTCTTCTATCTTCATCACTGCTCCTGTCTGCGCATGGCGCGCATGCATCATTTGGCCAGACACGTTTTATCGGTAAAGGATGTCAGATACACCTGCTTTGCCAGCCCGGACCTTTTCAGGGCCTCATAAGCCGCAGATGCCTCCGCCTTCCTGTCATACAGTGCAAAAACCGTGGGGCCGCTTCCGCTCATCAGGGCGCCCAGCGCTCCCCTGTCCCTGAGGAACTGTTTGATCTGCGCAATCACCGGGTATTCCTTCTCCGTCACGGTTTCCAGCACATTTTCCAGCCGGTCCGCCACGCCGCGGATGCTTCCGGCGCGGATGCTGTCAATTATCCCGTCAATATCCGGATGCTTTTCCAGCTTATCCGCCTGCAGATGCTCATATACAAACTTCGTAGACACATAAATGGGCGGCTTGGCTATAATACAGAAGCAGTCAGGGGCCGGCGGCAGAGCCGTCAGTATCTCCCCGATACCTTCCGAAAGCGCGGTTCCTCCCTGGATACAGTAAGGAACATCTGCGCCGATTTGCACCGCCAGGCTCTGCATTCTCTCAAGGGTCATCCCCAGCCCGAACAGCTCATTCATCCCCACAAAAACCGCGGCGGCATCCGTGCTTCCGCCGGCCATGCCGGCCGCCATGGGTATTTTCTTCTTCAGGTGCACGTTCAGCCCTTCCCGGATCCCGTACTCCTTCCTGATTAGCTCCGCTGTCTTCACCACCAGGTTATGCCCGTCTGTGGGAAGCGCGCGCATATTCGTGGTCAGAAGGACAGAAGTCTCCTTCTGCCTGCGGAAGCTGAGTTCATCATACAGGCCCACGGTCTGCATGATCATACGTACCTCATGATAGCCGTCTTCCCTGCGTCTTATGACATCCAGGCCGAGATTGATCTTGGCCATCGCTTTTAATGTAATTGATTCCATAATTTTCTTCTCCGTCCGGATTGTATACACTGATTGTACTTAAGTATATACAATTAGGGCTGGTTCGTCAATGTTTATCTTTTACCGGCCCGAGCCTGCAAAGCCGCATAAATACTGGGAATAAAGTACATTTGACAGTTCGTCTTAGTTTATGATATTTTATCTCGGTTTATTCCGGTTTGATAAAGGAGTCCAAAGGAGAAACCGTCAATGGTTATATAAAAAAAGCCATTGATGAACGAATGGAACGTGACAACAGAGCATCCCAGGAATAGTTCTTCACTACTCACCCATACTATGGATATTCACAAACCGAATATCCTTCTATCATGAAAGGAAATGACTTTATGTCGTTACCAAGGGAACGGATTTATACTATTGATGATATTTACGCTCTGCCGGATGGAGAACGCGCTGAACTGATTGACGGTCAGATTTATTACATGGCCCCTCACAGCCGGAGACATCAGGATATCATTGGAGAACTCTTTGCAACCATTCGGGATTATATTCACGGCAACAATGGTTCCTATCGGGCTTATATCTCCCCATTTGCCGTATTCCTGAATGAGAACGACAGAAACTATGTCGAACCGGATATCAGTGTTATTTGTGACCAAAATAAACTGAATGACAAGGGCTGTGTTGGTGCTCCCGACTGGATAATAGAAATCGTTTCTCCCAGCAGCAGGCCAATGGATTATAACAAAAAGCTATTCAAATATCGCACCGCCGGTGTTCGGGAATATTGGATTGTTGACCATGAAAAAGACCGTATCACTGTTTACCATTTTGAAGCGGACGATATGAATGAATATTCCTTCACGGATAATGTGCCTGTAGGAATTTATCCTGGCTTTTCCATCAATCTGTCAAAACTGAATATCTGACCTCACACCTACTGCCGCCAGATTATTTCTGAATGGCAGCAGTTTTTTGCACACCCTAATCTTACTATTTATTTCATAGAAATAACATTAAATATATGCTATGATAATATCGCACGGTGAAAAAGTTCTTTACATAAAAATCTCCATTCCGCCGCCTTTTAGTTGGCGGCACAAATGCCTTTTCAGACAGCTTGTGAACGTGCGCCATTTTTGTCTGCCATCTACTTTCTTTCACACTAAACCTCCCTGGCAGAATGATGTTGAAAACATTCCTTTATTTGAACAACGAAAAGAATATCTTTATGAATACCAACAACATACATGACTTTATGCCGTTACCTGGGGAACGATTTTATACCATGGATGCATTTTACGCTATGCCGGAGGGAGAACGGGCAGAACTCATTAACGGCCAGCCTTACCGGACGGCTGCCCAGTATTACAAAGGATAACATATATGATGAATATAATAATTGAAAAAGCCCAAGAAAGCGATATTGATGCGCTTTCCCGGTTTTATGATGAAGTAAATGATTACCTTGCATCCCATATCAACTATCCCGAATGGAAACGTGGGATTTATCCGGCCAGGGATACGGCTGAAAACGCCGTACTGGAGGGCACTGCCTATGCCGCCAGGGAAAACGGACGTATTATCGGTTCTTTCATCCTGCGCCAGGTGCCGGAAAATGGTTATGAAAAGGCGGACTGGCATTTTCCTTCCGATTATGACAATATTATCGTTGTCTATACGCTGGCGGTGCACCCGGATTATTCCGGAAAGGGCGTGGGAAGGCAGCTGGTGCATTTCGTCGTCGATTATGGGCGGAAAAATGGCATGAAGGCCGTGCGCCTGGATGTTTATGAAAAAAATGAGCCGGCAATCCGTCTGTACCAGAAATGCGGTTTCCAGTATATTGATACTGTGGATTTGGGGTATGGGAAGTACGGGCTGGACAGGTTTGCACTGTTTCAGAAGCTTTTATGAAAAATAAGCACTGTCCTGGGCACTGCAAAAGGAAACCCGCCGTTATGTT
>NZ_QVLV01000009.1:0-61993 GCF_003435485.1 Eisenbergiella massiliensis | reverse complement strand
TCCGGGGCACTGAAAAAGAAACCCCGCCGTTATGTTTTCGGCGGGTTTGTTATTGTATGGAAACGGCTGTATCAGGAAATTCCCTTTACAATGAGCAGCTTATCTCCGGGATGGATTTCATCCGAAGCCAGCTCATTAATATCCTTGATTTGGGACACCGGCACGTAATATTTCTTGCCGATATTCCACAGGCTGTCACCCTCCCTGGCAATGTAGGCCACAATTCCCGGCAGGCTGCTCAGCTTATCCGGATCAAGATCCGTCACCTTTACCTCCTGTATCATAGGCTCCTCATAGTGGTTGAAAACAATGCCGTGGAAAACGAGCACTGCCTTTACATCCACTTCATCCGCATCAATCATGGTCACGCTCAGCCCCTCCGGCACTGCGTCCAGCTTGTAAGTGCAGTCCGGGCTGATACCCGGGATTTCCAGCACATAGCTGAAAGGAATGGTTCCAGAAATACTGTCATAAGGGACCTCGGGATCTCCTGTGCCATAGAGGCTCTTGATTGCCGCTGCCCCGGTGATGCGCAGGCCTTCCTCCACAATTTTGGTTTCAGCCAGCTGGATTTCGCATTCACTGTGGCACAGCTGCTGCATCTTGGGCAGTCCTGCAGCCACCTTGAAATGACCGGCAATCTTCGTTTTTCCTGTATTTTTCATTAAAAGCTGCTTCAGGTTTCCCACGCCGGAAACCGCCTCTATCTCTTTCGTTACTCCATATACGTCAGAAAGAATTTCCGTCTGTTCTTCTTCATATATTTTCATATCCAAATCCAGAACGATTTCCAGGCCTATGATGCGCTCTTCTCCGTCGGCATCGGCTTTTACCTCGATTTCCTTATGTCCGATCTGGCAGGCAATGTCATCCACCATCCGTTCTCTCAGCCCCTGGCAGTCCAGAACGCCGCTGAACGGGATAACCGCCTCATACCACATGACAGGACGGTTTTCGCCTTCCCCTTCATAGAGGAAAAACAGCTGGATCTCGCCCTGGAGGGAAAGCTTTCCTTCGGAAATCCGGAATTCCGTTTCTCCAAGCCTGCAGTTCTGCCAGAAGATTTCAAAGATATTGGGATATCCCCCGGGCAGCTCCATTTCCTCGCGTATGCGGAAAATATCCTTTTTCTGAATCGCCAGGCTGGCGAGGTTAATCGTCTTCTGCCGGAATTCCACAGGTTCCGCACTGCTCAGCTCCACGGCGGCCTCTTCATCATAAAGCTCTTCCACATACAGGCCTAAACGGATCAGTGACTGTACGCTCAGCTTTCTGGAGTTGATCATGCCGACGCTGAGATCCTCCAGGTCCTTTTTTATGGATACGCTGTCGGTGGGAGCCACGCCCTCCATATAAATCTGCTCATCAAATGGAATGCTGCCCTGCATGCTGGCCGGACGGCGCACATCATCATCCGAAAGATAAAGCACCGAAAATTCCAGCTTGCCTTTGACATACACATGGTCCTGCACCGCTCTGATTTCATCGATGACCACTTCGCCCTGCTCCTCGATGAGCTGGTACACGTCAGGCCTGGAATCGGTGATGTTGATATCGTCTTCCATGGTTATCTGCGTACTGGCTTTACATTTGATGCGGTCCATATGTATATTCTTTTTTATTAATTCCATACAAATATCCCTCCACGCGAATGCCTTTGTACAATGTATTCGATCGGGGGAAAAATATGACTGGAAAATGTAAAAGCTTCCTGGCCGGTCCTTTCCTGATTTCGGGCGTCAGGGCATGTTTATTTTACACAGCCGATGATTTCATTGATGTCGGCAATTTTGTTTTGGATAAGGTAGGCCTGAATGCCCTCAAGAATATCCCGGGTTGCATAGGGGTTGATAAAGTTGGCGGCTCCTACGGCTACTGCGGTCGCCCCGGCCATGAGGAATTCAAGGGCGTCTTCAGCGGTGGTGATGCCTCCCATACCGATAATGGGGATTTTTACCTTCTGAGCACATTCATAGACCATACGGACGGCTACAGGTTTGATGGCCGGGCCGGACATGCCTCCGGTTTTGTTGGCAAGGACGAAGGTGCGGCGGTTGATGTCTATTTTCATGCCTGTCAGGGTGTTGATCAGGGAAATGGCATCGGCTCCTGCCGCTTCTGCGGCCATAGCCATCTCTGTGATATCCGTGACGTTGGGACTGAGTTTCATGATGATTGGTTGTTTTGCAACTTTTTTAATTGCGGAAGTGATTTCAGAAAGACAATCGGCTTTCTGGCCAAAAGCAATGGCGCCTTCTTTTACATTTGGGCAGGATACGTTGATTTCCAGCATGTCAACGTCCGTATCCGCCAGACGCTCCACTACCTCCAGATATTCTTTTATTGTTTTTCCGCAGACATTTACGATGATTTTGGTATCGTATTGTTTAAGGAAGGGAATATCACGTTCAATGAAAACATCGATGCCGGGATTCTGAAGGCCGATGGCATTCAGCATGCCGCCGTAAACCTCCGCTACACGGGGAGTGGGGTTGCCGGGCCAGGGAACGTTTGCCACACCTTTGGTGACAACAGCCCCCAGGGCGTTCAAATCCACAAATTCACTGTATTCCATGCCGGAGCCGAAAGTCCCGGAGGCAGTCATGACGGGATTTTTGAATTCTATACCGGCTATATTGACTTTTGTATTCATGTTTACTCCTATCTGTGCGCTTTAGCGCACTTTGTATCAGGCGGGCTGAAAGCGCCTTTTTCAGATTTCCACTTCTCTGGCTTCAAATACAGGGCCGTCCGTGCAGATGCGGGCATTATGCACATGGGAATGTGCGTCCACATTTTTCGTGGTGCAGACGCAGCCCAGGCAGGCGCCTACGCCGCAGGCCATTCTTTCCTCCAGGGAAATATAGGCGGGGATGTCCGCCTCCAGCGCATAGGCTTTGATGGCGCGCAGCATGGGCATGGGGCCGCAGGCATATATGATGTCCGCCTTGAGGGCATTTTCACGGATAGCATCCATGACGTTTCCGGCGGTTCCTACGCTGCCGTCTTCCGTAGCGATATAGAGGTCCCCGTTTTTCTCAAAGTCTTCCCGCAAAAAACAGCTGCTGTCACGGTAGCCTACAATGATTTTCTTGTTGCAGTCCAGCTGTTTTGCAAGCTCCAGGATGGGAGGCACGCCGATTCCCCCGCCCATAAGAAAGGCCGTCTGGTCTTTATTTACTTTATCAAGAGGGAAGCCGTTCCCCAGGACTCCCAGGATATCCATGGTGTCTCCGGCGCGATAACCGGAAAACTCGGCCGTGCCTTTTCCGGCCACCCTGTAAACAATGCGCAGCGTCTCCTCTTCCTTATTCACTTCACAAATGCTGATAGGGCGGGGCAGAAGGGTGCTTTTGTCCCTGGGGTAGACGGCAATAAACTGGCCGGGGGCGCTTTCCCGGGCAAGGCCCGTCCTTATCCGGCAGTCATAAATCCCGGGGGCTATCTCCTGCTGCATCAATACTGTGGCTTGTTCTTTTTTCTTCTGTGCCATTTTTCTTCCTTTCTTCCGTATCCGTCAGGAACGGTAGGCAATTTTTCCGTTTGCTATGGTAAAGTAGATTTTTCCTTTCATCTTACGGCCCAGGAAGGGAGTATTTGCGGATTTGGAAAGAAAATGCTCCGCTTTCCAGGTTTCCTCCGGGCGAAAAAGAATCAGATCCGCAGGTCCGCCCTCTGTCAGGCGGCCTGCATCCAGATGATAAAGTCTTGCAGGGGCAAGGGACATTCTTTCTATCAGTTCGGAGAGGGTAAGCTCTCCTTTGTCCACCAGCTGTTCCAGCCCCAGGGAAAGGGAGGTTTCCAGCCCGATGATGCCACTGGGTGCCGCTGTCAGCTCCCTGGCCTTTTCCTCCGCGCTGTGGGGGGCATGGTCGGTAGCTATCATGTCGATGGTGTTGTCCTTCAGGCCTTCTATGATGGCCAGACGGTCCGCTTCCTCCCGGAGGGGAGGATTCATTTTTGCCATGGTTCCATATTTTATGGCAGCTTCCTCTGTCAGGGTAAAATGATGGGGCGTCGCCTCGGCATGGACGTCGGCCCCTCTTTTTTTCGCTTCTCTTACCAGCTGCACCGCCTCTTTTGTACTGATATGCTGGATGACCACACAGGCGCCGGTTTCCTCCGCCAGTCGCACGTCTCTGGCCACCAAATCGATTTCCGCCTGGCGGTCGGATCCGCCGATTCCGTAAAAGGCGCTGGCTTTTCCTCTGTTAATTCCATTATTTTCGATAAATGCCGGGTTTTCCTCGTGGAAGCTGATGGGAACGCCAAGAGTAGCGGCCTGTTCCATGGCCCTGCGCGCGGTTTCCTCTGCAAGCAGGGGGATTCCGTCATCGGTAAAGCCCACAGCGCCCGCCGCCAGGAGCGCAGGCATGTCAGTCAGCTCCTGCCCCTTCATTCCCCTGGTCACATTGGCGCAGGTGGTTACATGGATTGCCGTCTGCTTTCCTTTTTCCAAAACCCGGGCAAGGGTTTCCGGGTTATCCACGCATGGATTCGTGTTGGCCATGAGAACCACGGTGGTAACGCCTCCCGCCGCCGCAGCGCGGGCTCCCGTCCGGATATCTTCCTTATGTTCAAAGCCCGGTTCCCGGAAATGGACATGGGCATCCACAAGTCCCGGCGCGGCAATCATGCCTCCGGCATCTATGACCTGAAGCATGTCCACCTCCTTGCCGGAAAAAACAGCAGCCTCTTTTTCCGTGACAGAGTCTGCTATTTTTATGATTTTATCATCCTGAATCAAAATGTCTTTCCTGGCGTCAGTGCCTGACGCCGGGTCTATCATATGTGTATTTTTGATAAGCAGCATATTTTTCTCCTTCTGCTGTTGCCGACCTGCGGTTCTTTGTTTTGGACACTGCCCTGCCCGAACCGGCGCAGGTATAATGTCGGCTACACCGACATTATACCATACACCCGTTTTTTTCTTCAACCGCTTTGCCCGGATTTATGGCTGCCCGGATTTTCCGCACACAGTCACCGATCCCTGTAAAAACGGACGCTCACAGGAATCCCTGCCGCTTCTCTTCAATCAAATACTACCGTTTTGTCCCTGAATTCTATTTTCAGTACAATATAAGGATAGGAGGGACTGGTCCCGGGCGAGCTTCCCGCTTTGGGGCCAAGCAGGTTGGTATTGACGTAAATGGCATTGTCCGTTTCATACAGTTCATTTACCGTCACGCTGTAGCCGCCGCTTTCCTGCTTTCCATAGCCGACGCAGATGTAAAGATAGCCTTCGTCCGCATAGGTCAGCTTGAAGGCGCTTTCCTTTTTCTGATCCAGAATTTCCTTCAGCTCATCCGGCAGCCTATCCTCGCTTACCACCGTAAATTCCAGATTGTTCCTGTTCTCTTCTTTTTCTGTTTCGCCGCCGCAGGCAGAAAGCATAGCAGCCATGATGGAGACTATCACCAGCAAGCATATTTTTTTCATAGAAAAACCTATCCGCCTTTTTTACTAATCTATTGGCGGACAGGATGTCCTATGCCGGATATTTACAATTTCCCCCGAAAAAGGGGGACTATTCAGCCATGCCATTCATATTGCGGCGGATGGTACATATTGATGATAAATTTTTCCCGGCCCCGTCCGCTTATCAGGCGGGCATTCTCCCGCAGAACGGGATACCTGGACAGGCCAATCTGTGGTAAAGTATGTTTACCGGCCGGAACAAAACAGGATGCAGCGGCGTTATTGTATGTAAAAAAGCTTAACGGCCGCGCGGCATTTAGATTACAGGGGGACACTTTATGGCAGAATTTCAATTTCAAATCGCTCCGTTACGAAAACAGCACGGCCTCAGCCAGCAGCAGTTGGCCGCGCTTCTGGGCGTGGCGCCGCAGACCGTCAGCAAATGGGAAACCGGCGTCACCTTTCCTGATATTGCCCTGCTGCCACAGCTGTCCGGGATATTCGGCGTATCCGTGGATGAACTGATGGGGCTCAAGCCTCTTCCGGATGCCGCCTATATTCCCACAGATAAGGGGAAAAAAGGCTATTGGGGCAGGCAGCTGGATTATCTTACCCGCACCCGTTCTTCCTTCTGGAACCAGGATTATATCGGTTTCCTTGTGGAAAAGGTGTGGAAGCTTACAAAGCCCGTCCGTGTCCTGGACTGCGGGTGCGGCTATGGTTTCCTGGGCAGCCTCCTGCTGCCGCTGCTTCCTGAGGGAAGCACCTATACCGGCGTGGACTTTGACGAAACACTCATCCGGGAGGGAAAAGCCATGCTGTGCGATACGGATTTTGACGTTTCTCTGCACTGCGCGGATTTTATGGAATGGATGCCGGAAAAAGCATCCGAATGCAGCTATGATCTGGTTCTCTGTCAGGCGGTGCTCCGCCATATCGACAGAGCGGAAGCATTTCTGGAACGGATGGTTTCCTTCACCCGCTCCGGAGGGATTACCGCTTGCTTTGAGGTAGACAGAGAGCTGGAATGCGACGGGCTGTACATTGAAGGAATGGATTATGGGGAGCTGTGCAGCCGCACCGGCCTGCGCAGTCTGTGGAAAAAAGAACGGGAATGCCAGGGACGTGACTACGCCATAGGAATCAGGCTTCCTGTCCTCATGGAACGTATGGGGCTTTTGCATGTGGATATCCGGCTCAACGACAAGGTCCGTTATATCAGCCCGGCCCAGCCAGATTATGAACAGGCCGTTTCCGATCTGCTCCGGGCCAACCACTGGATGCCGGAGGATATGGCCGTGGATACCCAGGCCGGCGCGGAGGGCTTTATGAACCATGGCATGAGCCGCCAGGAGGCTGAAAGCTACTATTCCAGGCAAAGAAAAATTGCCTCCTTCCTAAACGGAAACAGAGACAATCTTTCTATCCTCCAGACACTGGGGCTGCTGATTTCCTACGGCTATAAGCCATAGCTTTTCCACAGCCGGCCCGTAAAAATCAGCCGTTATCCACGATTCTGCGGGCTACATCCGGTTTATTTGTGATAATCGCATCGATGCCTTCCTGCACCAGACGGCGCATGTATTTTTCATCATCCACGGTCCACACGTGAAGAAGGAGTTTCTTTTCCCGGCAGGCCTTAAGAAAGCCTTCATACTGCAGGTTATAAAGCGCAGGGTGCAGAGCGTCCGCTCCCAGCCCTGCCGCATAGCCGGGCACATCCTGGAAGCCGTCCGCATACAGCAGACCGGTTTTGGCCTTCGGATCATACTCTCTCATCTTCATCACACTGTAATGATTGAAGGAGGAATAAATAATTTTCCCCTGCATTCCCAAAGCCTGTTCCAGCCGGAACAGCTTTTCTTCTATTCCGGGATAAAAATAGATTCCCGTCTTGATTTCCACATTGATTTCCAAGCCTGTGGGCTTTAACAGTTCATACACCTCTGCCAGCGTGGGGATGCGCGCATCCGCATATTCCGGGTGAAGCCTGTTAAAATGAAACCGCTTCAATTCCTCCAGCGTATAATCCCTGACATAACCTGAGCCGTCGCTCACCCGGTCAATGGTTTCATCGTGAATGACCACCAGCTCTCCGTCCTTACTCAGCTGTACATCCAGCTCCACGCCGTCCGCCTTCTGCTCCGCCGCCAGACGGAAGGCCTCCAGTGTATTTTCCGGCGCGTAGGCGCTGGCTCCTCTGTGTGCCCATACCTTAGTTTTCATAACCCTGCTCCTTTTTTCACTGCCTGACCGGCATTTATTCCAATTCGCTATATTTCCAGCCGCATCCCGTCGTAAGCCACTATTTTGCTTCCGTAATCCTCATCCGGCCTGTGCAGCTCCCGGGATAGATGGGACAGCACCACCAGGGAATCCTTCCTCAATATCCCGCATTCCTCCATGGCTTCCACCAGCATATCCACCATGGCCAGCGTATTGTGGCTGGCGATCCTGTAATTGGCCCGCATGGAACCCACCGTCGCCTCCATGATGGCCAGATCCAGCTCATGCTTTCTGAGAACCGACCAGGTCTGGGCAAGAAACCAGGCGCCGTCACAGCCGTAGAAAAATTTCTTTCCTTCACAGGCAAACAGATAATGCAGCGCCGTCTCCCGGGTCCTGGATACCTCATGGTTCGCCCCCAAAGCCTGCATGGTCACCTTGCCCAGCTTCACCCTGTCCCCTGTTTTCAGCGGGTGCAGCCTCATCCGGGACAGCTCCTTTTCCGTCAGCTTCAGCGAGGGTATCGTGCCCTCATGGCAATAAAAGCCTACCTTTCCCCTGGCCTCCCCCAGGAATCCATCCAGCGCCTTAAGGCTGAAATGATCCCCGTGGCTGTGCGTCAGTATAACCGCCTTCAGCCCGGATAAATCAAGCTTAAGCACCTTAACGGCAAAAAACCAGGATTCCGGCGCAGGATCAATCAGGTATTTACCGTTTATAAGCAGGCTGCAGGTCCGCCGGATGAGACCGTCCGTATCATATCTCACATCGGCCTGCGGCCTCACGGGCCAGTCCGCGGCCCCCGTTCCCAGAAAAACCAAATCAAATGCTGCCATCCTGTTCTCCTTTTTCCAGCCGGAGGCCTCACTGCCCCTGGCCCTTCTGATATTCCTTCGGCGTCATCCCGTATTTTTTCTTAAACAGGCTGAAAAAATAAGGATAACTGCAGAAGCCCACTTCATCAATGATTTCCTTCAGCCTCAGCTGCGAGCTGTCCATCAGTTCCTTTGCCCGCTCCAGCCTGACCTCGTTCAGATATTCCACGAAGCCCGTGCCCACCTCATTTTTAAACAGGGTGCTCAGATAGGAGCTGTTCATACCGGCATTATCCGCCGCGTCCCCTAAAGATATCCCGTCCATATAGTGCTGATGGATATAGGATACCATTTTTCTCACCGGAACGGAATAGCCATTCTGCCCCTCCAACACTTTTTTCTCCCGGATAATCGCAGCGAAAAGCTCATGAAAAAATTTCCCGCACTCCCTCAGCTTTTCCATCTGCGCCACATACTCCATGACGCCGGTTCTGTGCGTATATACCTTTTCATAAGGAATCCCCTGTTTTTTGCAAAAAGATATAGAAAGGATAGTCAGATCGGAAAACAGCTGGGTACAGCCGGAACGCAGGATATTCCCCTCAAAAATCTCCCGGAAAATATGGTCTACGGTTTCCTCCGCCAGCGTCTCATCCCCCTGTCGCAGCGCAGCCGTAAGCCTCTGCTCATCCTCCAGCCTGATGCCGTTTCCTCCATTATATTCCTGCGCCTCCTCCCTCCCGCTCTCCGGCTGCAGATCCATAAATTCCTTTTTCCTGCGTTCCTCCAGTTCCTGAAAGGCCTCCGGCATCTCCCGCAGGGGACACATGCGGCCGATATGGAAGTTTCCATTCAGACGCATGAACTTATTCAGACAAAAGCTGCTGCGGTTCATCATCTTCTGCAGTTCCTCTCCCGTCCGCTGCTCGCTGGCACAACCGTTTAACGAAATCAAAAGCAGGATTTCATTATTTTCCAGGGGAACCGCCATCCCCTTATGATCCTCCCTGATAATTTCCTCCAGCACATTGCAGACGGAAAAAATTATGATCATCCGGTCACGCAGCGTCCCGCCTCCCGTCTTTTCTTCAAGATTGCGGATAACCAGCAGCACCGGGATCACCCTTCCCATATCCATATCGATGGAAAGCGTCTGCATTTCCTTTTCTATGGCCGCTTCCTTTCCCTGGTATTCCTTTCCGATCAGACGCAGCACAAACTGCCTCCTGAGCGCCTGCAGATTGTTTTCATCCTTTTCAATGCCCGGCCCCGTCTTCAGTATCTCCTCCGCCTTGTGCAGCGATTCCAGCAGAAGCTCTGGCGTCAAATCATTCTTGATCAGGTAATCGATGGCATTATTTTTCAGCACGTCCCTCACATATTTGTAATCATCATAGCCGCTGAAAACAATGGTGCAGATTTCCGGATACTCCAGGGCGATGCGGCGCACCAGCTCATCCCCGTTCATCCGGTTCATCTTCACATCCGTAATCACGATCTGCGGCCGAAGGGACGGTATCGCCGCCCAGGCCTGGGTCCCGTCGCTGCATTCCCCACAGATGGTATAGCCCTCTTTTTCCCAGTTAATCAGCGAGCGGACCGTCATCCGGCTCAGCAGCTCGTCATCCACCAGTAATACTCTAATCATCTTCCTCACCTGCCTGTGTCCGTTTGGGAATACGCAGGGAAACACAGGTAAAAATCCCCTTTTCCCCGGTAATGCTCACCCCATATTCCTCGCCGTAATACAGCTGGATCCGCTTCTGGATATTAAACAGCCCGATTCCGTCCCCTTTCTGAAGCCGGGCCAGAATATCCCTGCTTTCTTCCTCGCTCAGACCCCGGCCGTTATCCTCCACGTCGATTACCACATCCCCGCCGTCCGCATAAATGGAAATGGAGATATAACCGTCCTTATCCTCCATTACCCCTCCGTGCTTCAGGGAATTTTCCACAATCGGCTGTATCAGCATTTTCAGGATATAGCACTGTCTCAGCTCTTCCTCAATTTTGCATACAAATTTAATTCTTGCCGCCTTCTGGAATTCCTTCATGCATATGTATTTGTTCAGGTAATCCAGCTCCTCCTGAAAGGTCATATATGTTTTCTTGGACATGTTCACCTGCATGATGGAGCTTAAGGCATCCACTGCGTCCACTACCGCTTCCGCCCCCTGCATCTGCCCCATCCACTTGATTGTATTCAGACTGTTATACAGAAAGTGGGGATTGATCTGCGCCTGAAGGGCACGCAGCGCCAGCACCCTCTTTTCCTTCTCATGCATTCTGATATCGATGATCTGTTCCTTGATTCGATCCACCATATCCTCAAATCTGTGATAAAGCACCTCCGCCTCATCCCCGGAGGTAATGACCACATTCAGCTGCAGATTATCCTTTCCGATCCCCTCCACGGCATCCGTAAGAAGCTCTATGTTACGGAGAAACCTCTCCGCAAGGATACGGCATAACAGAAGCGCGGTCAAAGACAGAAGCAGCAGAACCACCGCATTCATGGAAAGCATTTTCCCATGCTGCCCTGAAATCTGTTTATACGGAATGAGAATAATGCTCTGCCAGCCGGTCACCTCTGACTGCATGCTCATGAGCAGAACCTTGTTTTTCCCGATCCTGCTCACCGTTCCGTCCTCTTTTTCCGCCAGGACGGCCACCTCTTCCTCCGTCACCGGCCCGCCCCGCTCCAGCCCTTCCAGGTTGTTGCGGTATATTTCCTGCCCTGCCTGTCTGTCCCAGATAATCACACCCGCATCGTACCGCTGCATTTCATTATAAATTCCATAAATTCCCCGGCAGTTAATGGACATGACCACCCAGCAGAGCGGCTTCCCCCTTCCCAGATCCAGCTGCTTTGTCAGCATCATTTTGGGATAATCGTATTTATCCCTGGCCGGCTGGACCGAAAATAACACATCCTGCTCCCCCGCCAGCCTTTTATAGCGCTCCAGCTCCTGTTCATCCGGCGTTGACAGCGAGCCTCCCGCAGAAAATTCCATCCCGTTTTCCGTAAACACATAGATGTTCTGCATATACTCGGCCCCTGTCATCACGGCCTTCAGAAGCAGCTGCATATTTTTCATGTCAGTCAGCCGCTCGCTGTCATTGGAATAGGAGGTCTTATTCAGTATGGGCTTTGCAAGCGAATTATTCTGCAGGATATAGGCAATCAGCCGCAGCTTCTTCAGATAGCCCTCCACATTCTTATTCGCGCTCTCCGTCATCTCCCTGGCATACTCCACGCCCCTTTCGGAAATTTCCCTCGTAAAGGCAACGCCCCAGATCACCGTTGTCGCCAGCACAAAACACAGAAGCAGGCTGGCGACCATGATGACAAATTTATGCTTCATACTGAAAAATTTTTTCTTCATAACCTATCCCTTAACCGCCCCGTCCGACAGCCCCGCCACAATATATTTCTGCATACACAGATATAGGATGACGATCGGCATGGACACCAGAACCACATCAGCAAACAATAGCTGCCAGTCCGAAGCCTTCTGCCCCATGAACAAATAGGTGGTCAGCACCGCCGTCGTCCTTTTTGCGCTGTTGAGCAGATACAGGGAGATTCCGAAATCATTCCAAATCGTCATGACGCAGTGCATCAGCGCCGTAATGGTAACCGGCTTGAGCAGCGGAAAAATAATCCGGAAATACATCAGCAGCGGACTTGCGCCGTCTATAATCGCCGCTTCATCAATTTCACCGGATATCCCTTTGATAAATCCCGTATAGATAAAAAAGATAAACGGAAAAATACTGGCTGCATATACCAGTATAGCACCTGCCACCGCCCCTGTGCCAGTCGTCATATGCACTTTTGACAGAAGAAAGTATACGGGAACCATTGCCAGCGGCAGCGTCAGCCCCATTACGATAAAATTATTTACCGCCTTCATGGCCTTTGTTTTTCTGCGCACTACTACAAACGCCGCCATGGAAGCGAAGGTCAGCACCAGCGCAGATCCGCAGAAGGTTACAATCGCGCTGTTAAGGAAGCTGGATACCAGCCTGGCCTCTTTAATCACCGTACCGTAATTTTCCACAATCTGCCCCAGGGAAATCCCTTTCAGGTTCAGCTGGAGCAGATTTGCCTGTCTTTTACTTTTCATGGAATTCACCAGAACCATCAGAAACGGGATCAGCACCAGAAAGCTGATGAGAACGCCGATTGTCTCAAACACGGCCTGTTTAATTTTCTTTTTCCTGTTTTCCCTCATAGCTCCACCTCGTTTTTGGCTATCGTCTGATAGGTGCATAACGTGATCACAAGAATAATCACGGCCAGCAGCGTCGTGCCTGCCGTGGCTTCTCCGTATTTCTGATAGCTGTAGGAATTGTAAATCATGGTATTGAATACCTCAGTGGCATAGCCGGGACCGCCTCCCGTGGTCGCCACCACAATATCAAACACCTTCAGCCCGCCGATGATGCTCAGCACCACCACATTGTTCACGGAAGCCATCAACAGGGGAAGCGTAATATTTCTGAACTGCTGCCATTTGGTCGCGCCGTCCACAATTGCCGCTTCATAATAATCCCTGGAAATATTCTGCATCCCCGCCAGAAGAATCATCATGGTATAGCCGGACCACTTCCAGATTTCAATGGCACAGATAGAGAGCATGGCAATTCTGGTATCGGTCAGCCATTTCGGCTGGAAGCCGGTCATTCCCAGACCTCGGATTACCGTATTGATCAGCCCTTTGGAGGGATGCATCAGGGAGGTAAACACAATGCCGATAGCAATGGAATTGACCACTGCAGGCAGATAAAAAACGGTACGCAGATAATTCGTGGTCCGCAGCTTCCTGTTCAGCAGCACGGCCAGAAGCATGCCCAGGCAAACCTTCCCCGCGGTCGTTACTATCGTAAATAAAAAGGTGTTCTTAAAGGCAATACTCATATTTGGATTTTTAAGTATACTGATATAATTTTCCAGCCCGATAAAATCCGCTCTCCTGAAATTCCAATTGGTAAAGGAATACCGGAACCCAACCAGAAACGGAACAATAAAAAAAGTAATAAAAAGGATGATGCCCGGCAGGGCAAAATAAACCGGATACTGTTTTTTTCTTAGCATAATTCGTCCCTTCCTTTAACAGGGGGAAGGTGCCTCCCGGCCCCTTCCCCGCTTTTGGCGCAGCAGATATCTGCATCCGTTATTTGCCGCCTTGTTCTGTTCTTTTTTGGCAACGGTCCAATCCCCTCACAGTTACCGCCGCAAATCAATATCCCCAGTCAGGATTTCCCGCTTCCTTCGCATAGGTATCCTAGTCTGTGTCATAGCCTGCAAGCACGTCCTTGGGAGTTTTGTCTCCGGCCAGCATAGCCTGTACGTCGCTGGCCATGGAAGGCGTGGAATAAATGGTGTTGGGCAGCGTGCTTGTTTTACCTGCTTCAATGAGTGCGGAAACATCCGCCGGGATACTGGTCAGCTTAACATCAACGCCGTTAACTGCAGGAATTCCCTGATGCATCTTGTAATACTCGGTCATAGCTTCCTTGGTTACCAGTTCTCCTACAATCTGTACTGCCAGATCCACTTTCTTTCCTTCCTTAGGCACTACAAAGCCGGTAGGAGTCTCCGTATAGGCGATGGAATCCTTGGCTTCTGTTGCCGGGATGGGGAAAAATCCGATATTTTCCAACTCCTCCTGGGATTCTGCAAGCTTCGTCAGCTCCGCATAAATCCAGGTTGCCTGTGAATACATGGCCGCCGTACCGGTAAGCAGCGCTTCCTGTGCATCCGCATAGCTGTCGGAAAGGAAGGTATCCTGGATATAACCCTTATCCTTCATTTCCTTCATACGGTCAAAGGTCAGCTGCATATATTCCATATCGGTCCAGAGCTTTTCGTGGGAATTCAGCGAATCCATGCTTCCCGGCACGATGGATTCCTGTTTCAGCCTGGCGTCAATAGGAATGATCTGAAGCGTCCATTCATTGTCTGTCGTACCGGATACATACATCGGTGTCACTCCGGCTGCCTTCAGCGTCTCACAGGCCGCCATCATTTCATCCCATGTCTGCGGAATTTCGATCTGATTGTCCGCAAATACCTTTTTGTTATAGCACATGCCAAATACCGTCACATCACCGAAAGGCGCGCAAATCAGTTTCCCGTTGTAGGTCTGGTTGGGAGACTCCAGGATGCTGGCATTATAATCGTTTACCCAGTCTCCAGACAGCTCTACGAACAAATCCTCGCCAATTTCCGTGGCGCTGGTCTTCGCTCCCTGCCACCAGAGAATATCCGGCACCTCGCCTGACTGCATCTTTGCAAAAATAAGCTCGTTTCCTGAACTGCCCTCCGGCACCTCTTCGAACTCAAATTTTACATTGCACTTCTCCGCCACATAATCAAATACCGCATTGGCCTCGTCCGTCCGCCAGCTGGAATGACAGAGCACATTCAGGATTTCCCCGCCTCCGTCAACCGCCGCTTCCGCTGCCACAGTGCTCTCCTGGCTCTCCGCCGCCTCCGTGGATTCAGGCGCCGCGCTCTCCTTGCTCTCCTCCGCAACGGCTGCTGCCGGTTCACTTGCCACCGTCGTGCCTCCTGAAGCGCCTCCGCAGCCTGCCAGAGTAGTAATCCCCAGCGCCGCACACAATAAAATACTGATCATTTTCTTTTTCATAGATAACCCTCCTTCTCTTTCCTTATGCTTCTATTCTAACAAATCACAGGAAAGGAAAATCCTTCTGATTTTTTGGATTTATTACTGTTTTTTTGGAAAATTGGTTGTGCCGCCATCCAATCCGTGTTAAATTATCCCTACGGATATTCTAATCTTCTTCCGGCCTTTTTAACAGGCCTTTAAATATCCGTTCTTTTCTCTTATGCCGCTAGGCGGCATCCGGCGTTTTCGCCATCATCTCTTTTCTATTAATTACGAAACAGAAAGCGTGGTGTACAGCCTATGGTTTAATTTCGCCCACATTACCGTTGAAACAAAAAGAAAAATACTGTATAATGGAGGTAACACAAAAATTGGAAGTACAAATTACCAAAGAATACAAGGACAGGCTGTACGGCAAAAAGCTCATTCCCCTTCCCCGGCCGAAATTTGTTGTCTTTTACAACGGCCTGGAGGATCAGCCTGACCGCGTTGAGCTGAAAATGTCCGACGCTTTTCCTCCTGCTTCGGATGCCGGAGAGCCATGCCTGGAATGCCGGGCAATTATGCTTAACATCAACGCGGGACACAACAGCGGGCTCATGGATAAGTGCAGGAAATTAAAGGAATATTCCATCTTTGTAGAAAAAGTACGAACGAAACTGCAAATGAATCTGCCCTTCGATGAAGCGGCAGATGCCGCCATCCGGGAATGTATTCAGGAAAATATACTGAAGGACATTCTCACAGCCCATCGCGCGGAGGTGATTGATATGTTATTTACGGAGTATGACGAGCAGGAGCACATGGCTTTTTTAAAGGAAGAAGGTCTGGAAGAAGGCATAAAAGAGGGAGAAAACAGGGTCAATCAGTTAATACGGCTCCTGATTGAGAACGGACGCAGCAGTGAAATAGAAAAGGCCGTTACCAGCCATGACTTTCAGGAAATCCTGTTCCAGGAATTTGGCCTCTGATATTTGCATTATTTGCTGAAATAACCTTTCCCTGCATCTATCGCAGGATAAACGCATCCATCGACACAAAGCAAATAAATTCTTGCTTTGCAAATAATGGTAGTATATACTTAAAAATACAAATACCCCGGGCATTTATCACGGTTTCCGGGGACAGGGAAAGGAAGGAATCATCCCATGATTCGTTTTATCAGTGTGGCAGTATTTGTAGTTTTATTTCTTATTCTGAGCATTCCGCTTATGGTCGCAGAGTGGATTATCGGGAAATTCAATATGGACGTCAAAAACAGGAGTTCCCTGGCTATTGTCAACTGGGCTTTCCGCTGGTGTCTGCGCCTGTCCGGCGTTAAAATCACCTACATCGGCGAAGAACGTGTTCCCAGGGATCAGGCCGTGCTTTACATCGGAAACCACCGGAGCTATTTTGACATCCTTATGACCTATGTCCGGGTTCCACGCCCCACCGGCTATGTTGCCAAAATAGAAATGTTGAAAATACCTCTCCTCAGCAACTGGATGAAGAACCTGCATTGCCTGTTTCTGGACAGGAATGATTTGAAACAGGGCGCCAAAATTATTTTAACCGCCATTGGAAAAATTAAGGATGGCATTTCCATCTGCATTTTCCCGGAAGGCACCCGCAACAAGGTTCCCGACACTTTCCTGCCTTTCCATGCAGGAAGCTTCAAAATTGCCGAGAAATCCGGCTGTCCCATCGTCCCTATTGCTTTGAATAATGCCGGTGATGTTTTTGAGGATCATCTTCCCAAGATAAAGAAAACCCATGTCGTCATCGAATACGGCGAGCCGATTTATCCCAATGAGCTTCCAAAGGAAGACAAAAAGAGGCTGGCGGATATTACGCTGGAGAGAATAAAAGAGATGTATTTTAAGAATAAAGAGCTGGTGTAAACATACCGTAAAATATAGTAAATTATCATTTTTGTCTTTTGTATACATAAAATTCCCATCAGACTCTGCAAATCCCTATAAGTACTGCATTTCTCTGTTAAAGCTATGAAATAATTTTTATTATCTGGGGAATGCTTGGAGAAGAAAAATGAATATAATCGCCCGCACGGCCGAACTGACCGGAACCCATAGGACTATTGGCAGACAACTGACAAAATACTGCGGTGAACAGATCATCTCATTTATGAAGTCCGGCGAAGAACTGAACAAGGCGGATATGAATGAAATAATCAGATTATTGGATCGATGGTGTCCGGGTCTTAACGATGAACTGCAGGGGTTTGCCGATGCAAGTAGTATACCAGTCTCGAAAGTTGCTTATTATGCAGGTACATATCTTCGTCCGTCATGTAGTCAAATTGCAATATCTGCCCAGAAAAGTGCAAACGGCCACCCTATTCTTGCACGGAGTTATGAATATCATCACGATTTAGAAGAATTTACACTGGCGCGCACATGTGCAGATGGGAAAAATGCTCATATAGGTACCTGTGTGATGATGTTTGGGCGGGAAGAGGGAATTAACGATAAGGGATTAGCTGTAGCTATGAGCATGAACACCGGACGCCAGATAAAAACCCGTGGGATGATGTACTGGGCAGCGTTGCGTTCCGTGCTTGAGAATTGTTCGTCTGTAGACGAAGCCATCAGTTTTTTGAAAGAAATGCCCATTGCTTACAACATGAATATGCTTTTAGCGGATCATGGAAAAATGGCTCTGTATGAAACTATGGACGGACAAAATGCTTTTCGGTATGCGTCTTCCAGGGAACTTTCTTTGACTGCCACCAACCATCCGCTTCTTGAACCAATTACTGAAATTTATCCATATGCCGCTGTCCATTCTTTGCAGCGATATGAGAGAATCAATGCTTTTTTATCTAATCATCCCACAGTGCATCTCTCCCAATTAAAAAAATTCCTGCTCACTCCTTATCCCGAAGGGCTAAGCTGTATATATTATGAGGATTATTTTGGAACAACTAAATCGGTAGTTATGGATATTGAAGAAAAAACTTTGGAACTATGTTGGGGCGGCCAGGAAGAAAACGGATGGAACCGTTATGAGTTATCACAATCCCTGACTCCGCAGCAAAGGGAAATACATCTTACAATGGGCCGCGGTAATCCGGACATCTATAAAGAACAATCACTATGAATATCTGATCATTTAAGGGCATCCTGAATTTTTTCAGGATACCCTTTTTTACCACCTCAGCTTACCATTCTCATCACCAGTTACAGCCGGCCTATCCAATATCTGATATTTTAATCACACATATTTAAGCGCCGCTGTCGGAAAGAAGTATTCAAAAAACTCTAATACACGCTCCCTGCCTTCCTGACCAGTTCTTCCATCAGCCTCTCCATTTTCCCTACGACAGGATGCTTCTCCAGGCCATACTCCGCCGCCATCCGGGGAATTCTTGGAAATGCCAGCCATGTGCTTCCGGCCTCGTCCTCCCAGATGGAAATCCTGAGAGGCAGTTCCAGTGAAATACTCTGATCTGCCTGCATGAGACCCGTGCCAACCTTTGGTGAGCCAAATACCAATACGATAGTCGGACGCAGCTCAAGCCCTGCATCCTTTGCATTCTGCGCATGGTCAAACTTTGCAAAAACAGGTATCTCTCTGCCGGCAAGCTCCTTCTCCAGACGCTCCACCGTCTCCTCAGCCGGAAGCTGGCCCTCAAACAGATAAAGCTTATTATCATCGTAGTTCGTGGATAGTAAATCCCCGAAGGCGCCCGCGATGCGTCGGCCCAGATTTGTAAAATCAATTCCCTCCTTATTGGCCATCAGGGTAACGCATACCAGTTCCTTTGCATCCGTAAAGCGGCTCAGGAATGCGGAATATCCCGGAACTGAGCCCTTGATATCCATCAGTCCCCTGTGTTTATAGAACTGCCAGCCTGCCACTGCCGGAACCAACCGGCCATCGGGCAGCTCCCACGGCGCATAAACCTTTGCCCTGTTTTCCGGCTCATGAATCAGCACGGAACCGGCCAGTCCGATATCCCAGAAGGAAATATCCTGTGCAGATGCCCAAATATCTGAAAAACCTCTTAACGCGGAGGAATCCGTACGTGGTATCAAACCTCCTTCTCCGTCATAGCTTGCCGCAGGCTCTGTGGGATCAATGTACAGCCGATCCTTCTTAAACAGCTGATGTACATTTTCCGTAAGAGAAACATCCTCATACATAAAATGCCCCAAATCCTCCGCAAAGCCGGTATGGCGTAAACCAAGGTATTGGATCTGCCTTTTCGTAACAAAGTCATGGTAGCTCTGTTCCCCCGCCCTTTCCACAATTTCCGTCAGCAGAAGAAAATTCGTAGCGCTCTGCATCACCTCTGTTCCCGGTTTGAAGTGCAGCGGCAGCGCCTGAACCAAATCTATTAATTCTCCAAAGGCCCATGCCCTGTATGGATTAAAATCCTGCTGGAAGCGGTAATCCGGCAGACCCGTTGCATGGCGCAGCAGCTGAAGTATTTCAATTTCCTTCCAGGCTTCCGGAACCTCCTGAATCCATTTTCCTACCGTATCGGAAAGATCCAGCCTGCCGTCTTCATAAAGCTGCATAACGGCCACCGCCGCAAAAGCCTGGGAAATATGCCCCGCCGGCCACATAGTATTAGGGGAGGCCAGACGCCTCTGCTTTTCATCAGACATTCCGTATCCAACCACCCGCGGGATATACGGCGCCTGTACAATGGCAAGCGTAAGCCCGGGGATCTCATGCTCCCGCATAAAATCATATATCATACTGTCTACCGCCTGTCCCAGATAAGATATATCGCTGCTTCCCCGCATTTTCATTGTTGCATGCTCCCTTGTGTTCATTCCCATACCTTCCTTTCATTTTCCCAACCATTAATATGTTACACTTATAGCTTCCGTTCATTCTGTAACTTTATTAGTTACATTTAATATACTGTAATTATATCAGTTACAGATTAAAAGTCAAGTAAAACATAATATTAATATCCGCAAAGCTAATTATTATTTTTCTTCAAAAGCAAATATTATGCTTCCGTAAAGATAAATATTATTTTTCCACAAAGTAAAATATTATTTTATCTCCGACACATAAAAAGGGTATTCCACTACCTGAGCATACAGGCTTATGGAATACCCTTAAAGTCATTTCTGTTTTATTTTCTCTTCGTTCTTTCCTTAATCCTTCACGACGCCCTTCTGCAGCATCACATTGGCATATACAGCCATTTCACCGGTTGCCACAATGGCATAAGCAGTTTTTGCCTCATCATAGAAGGCAAACCTTTCAATATTGCCGACCGCAGCGCTTCCCCTGTCGTCGTGCCTGGAAATGATTTCTTTATACTCATCCCAGATAGGAGTCTCCACAGGATCCCCCGGCATTACCTCCATCAGGTTCACGGGATGCTCTACATAAGTATCAAGCGGGAATACCTGAAGGATGGCGTCCAGAATTTCCGGGACACCGTGTCCGTCCAACCGAACTACCTTGGCATTTTTCCCCATGGATTCCACTGGGAAATTCCCGTCCGCAATTACAATCCTGTCACTGTGTCCCATTTCACACAGAACCTTTAACAGCTCCGGTGATAAAACAGAAGGAATTCCTTTTAACATAGCTGCCTCCAATCACCATTTCCTGATAGCTTCACAATAGTTCCGATAGGCTTCCTCCCAGCGTTCTCCATCCTGCGGGTCAAACCTGCGGATTTCTTCCGAAGCCTTAATTACACTGCGGATTTCTTCCAGACTTCCCACAGCGCCTTCCGCCATCAGCTGAATCGCCACGTTTCCGTAAACAGTGGCCTCCACAGGACCTGCATATACGGGACGCCCGCATGCATTTGCTGTCAGCTGGCACAGCAGCGCACTCTGTGTTCCGCCGCCCACCATATGTATCACGGGATATTCCTTTCCCGTACATTCCCTGATTTCTTCAAAAGCCATACGGTATTTCAGCGCAAGGCTTTCGTTAATGCAGCGTACGATCTGCCCTTCCGTTTCCGGCACCGGCTGCCCGGTACGTTTGCAGAATTCCCGGATTCTGCGGGGCACATTTCCTGAAGGCGCAAATTCGGGAGCGTCCGGATCGATCAGAGAACGGAACGGCTCCTCTTTGGCAGCCAGCTTTTCCAGCTCGCCGAAGCTGAATTCCTTCCCTTCCCGCATCCACTGCCTGCGGCTCTCCTGAATCAGCCAGAGACCGATAATATTCTTCAGGAAGGAAATTTTTCCTCCCACGCCGCCCTCGTTTGTAATATTAAAACGGGCGCTGTTTTCATCAATAATCGGCTCATCCAGCTCTGTGCCAAACAGGCACCAGGTCCCGCAGCTTATGAAAATAAAATCCTTTTCCCCTGTAGGCACGGCCGCCAGCGCACATTGGGTATCATGTCCGGCGCCCGCCACTACCTTCATAGGCTCAATCCCCAGCTCCTCACACAGCTGCGGGCTGAGTGTTCCCACGGTAGTACCGCTGGGAACCACCTGCTGCAAAAGCCTTGCAGGCAGGCCCAGCTTTTCTATCACCTCATCCGACCAGTTCTTCTTTACAGCATCCAGCATCTGCGTTGTGGATGCAATGGAATATTCGCAGCATTTCCCGCCGGACAGATAATAATTGAATAAATCCGGCATCATCAGAAGGCTGTCAGCCTGTTCCAGCAGTTCCTTTTTATTCAGCGCAAGATACAGGAGCTGGAATACCGTATTGATTTCCATAAACTGATTGCCGGTGATTCCATAAAATGTATCCTTGTCTATTTTTTCAAAGCTTTTATCCAGCATCCCATTCACTCTGGCATCCCGGTAATGCACCGGATTTCCCAGCAGATTCCCTTCCTTATCCAGAAGTCCGAAATCCACTCCCCAGGTATCCACACTGATGCTGTCTATCTTCCCATATGCTTTGGATTTAATCAGCCCCTGCTTGATTTCATGAAACAGGCGGAGAAAATCCCAATACATGGTATTCCCCAGGATGACGGGATCGTTGGAAAAACGGTGCAGCTCCTCCACGGTTATCTTTTCCCCGTCAAAGCTTCCCAGCATGACTCTTCCGCTGGAAGCCCCCAGGTCAACCGCTAATACCTTCTTTGTCTCCATAGGCGGCTCCTTATTCTGATTCTGTGAAACAACAAATCAGGGCCAGGCGGACCTTCGATTCGTCTGACCCTGATGACCTGCTCCGGGATGTTATTTGTACATAGGGCCGTAAGTAGCACATGCACGGTAATCCTGGCCTTCCTTATCCATACCGAATGCATTCCATGCGGAAGGACGGAAGATCTTTTCTTCAGGCACGTTGTGCATGCTTACCGGGATTCTCAGCATGGAGCACATGGTAATCAGATCCGCTCCGATATGCCCATAGCTGATAGCGCCATGGTTTGCGCCCCAGTTATTCATTACATCATATGCTGTTGCAAATGCGCCCTTGCCGGTTGTGCGGGGTGCAAACCAGGTGCAGGGCCATGTATAATCAGTACGTTTCCAGAGCTTGTCAGAAACCTCATCAGGAAGCTTCACCGTCCAGCCCTCTGCGATCTGGAGCATGGGCCCAAGTCCCTTTACAAGGTTCAGACGGATCATGGTAACAGGCATCTGGGCTTCCGTAACAAATCTTGAGGAGTAGCCGCCCCCTCTGAAGTATCCGAAGTCCGCTTCATTCCATGTGGTGGCTTCCATGATAGCCTTCTGATCCTCCTGAGTAATCTCATACCAGGGCTTCATCACGTTGTTGCCGTCCTTATCCTTTGCCTGTCCGTTGGCATCCAGACATGCTGCGCCGGAATTAATCAGGTGGATAAATCCGCCCGCTTCCTTCGCTACGCCTTCTATCTCATAGCCAGTCGCTTTCTTAACCGCTTCCGGGCTCCAATAGGTACGCACATCTGCAAAAATCTGCGCCCGGTTGGTCAAAAGCTTCATAAACATCATTCCCAGGCCGTTGAGGACGTCATTTTCCGTCGCGAGTACATAAGGCTCTCTCGGTCCGTTCCAGTCAAAGGAGGTATTCAGCATCGCTTCCGCGAAATCACAGTTGGGATAGAAATCCGTCCACTGACGCTGTCCCTGGAAGCCTGCCGCAATCGCATTATGGCCTACCATTTCCTCTTCACAGCCAACGGGCAGGTTCTTGTTGCCGTTCATCAGATCTTTGATGATACACATCATCTTAACAACGAACTCCCAGTCCTCGTCCTTCTTCTCTCTGGATTTCTGAACCTCTTCAGGATTTTTATCAAAGCCTTCAATGCAGTTTGCTTTTGTCCAGGCCAGCGCCTTTTCAAATTCTGCCTTGTCATAAATGCCTTCCGTCATACGGCGGATGATTTCCACCTCATCCACGGATTCCACACGCATTCCCAGATACTCTTCAATAAATGCGGGATCAATGATGGAACCGCCGATGCCCATGCAGATAGAACCAATCTGCAGATAAGATTTTCCTCTCATAGTGGCAACCGCTACCGCAGCTCTTCCGAAGCGAAGCAGCTTCTCCACAACATCCTCCGGGATATCCGTTGCGTCCGCATCCTGAACATCATGTCCGTAAATACCGAATGCCGGAAGTCCCTTCTGCGCATGGGTAGCCAGTACACTTGCCAGATATACGGCTCCGGGACGCTCCGTACCGTTAAAGCCCCATACGCCCTTGATCGTATTGGGATCCATATCCATTGTTTCCGCGCCATAGCACCAGCAGGGTGTTACGGTCAGGGTAATATCCACACCGGCCTTGCGGAATTTGTCCGCGCATGCCGCAGTCTCGCCCACACGACCGATGGTAGTATCTGCAATAATCACCTTTACAGGCTCCCCGTTGGAGTAGCGTAAATTCTCTTCAAACAGCTTTGCCGCTGCCTTCGCCATATTCATTGTCTGCTCTTCCAGTGATTCCCTCACCTTCAGGTAGCCTCTTCTTCCGTCGATGGTGGGCCTGATGCCAATTACCGGATAATCCCCTACATATCTGTTTTCTGCCATTTCTTTCCCTCCTTGAAAAAATACCTTTACCGGTTTCCACAGGAACTTAACTGATACCGCTAAGTCCGTTAAGTTCAGTATATCATTGGCAATTTCTTTTTGCCTGTGTTATAATGGCAAAAAATATAACAATATTCACTTTTTTAAAAAAACTGTGAAATAAATAAAAACAGGGGAAAACCCCCGGCAGGCTGTTTGTGAAAGCGCCGTATATATGGAGGAAAGCGTATGCATTATCTGGATTATAATGAAAAAATAGATCATGGGACACCGGATTTTCCCATTGCATTTTATCATGTGGATGAGCATCATTCGCGGTATAATATGCCCTTCCACTGGCATAAGGAAATGGAGCTGATTCAGATATTAAGCGGTTCTCTCCGTCTTTATCTGGATGATGAGGAGATAAACGCAGGGGCCGGCGATGTGATTCTTATCGGGGAAGGCATCATACACGGCGGCGTTCCTGAGCATTGTGTATACGAATGCGCCGTTTTTGATTTAAATCCCACTCTCATGCATACGGATGCCTGTAAACGGTATATCCGGCTCATTTCCCGGCATCAGATACGGCTGTATAACTATTTTCAGGCGGGGGAAAGCAGGAATTCCCGCCTGCTGCAGGCAGCCTGCCGTCTTTTTGATGCGGTACGTTACCCCCATGCGGGAAGCGAGCTGAGAACGTTGGGAGCTTTGTTTGAGTTTTTCGGCTGTATTTTTGAAGAGGAATATTATGTTCCCACAACGGAGGAGCCTTCGTCGGCCCCCAAGAAAATGGATCAGCTTAAGCCTGTTCTGGAATACATTGACGCCAATTATGCCAGCCCTGTCACACTTGCGGATCTGTCACGGATTGCGGGCATGACGCCCAAATACTTCTGCCGTTATTTCCGTACCGCGGTGCACCGGACTCCCATGGATTATCTGAACTATTACCGTGTGGAGCGCGCCTGCTACATTCTGAGCACCACCGAGCTTCCCGTCACGGAAATTGCCTATCAATGCGGCTTTAATGACAGCAGTTATTTTGTCAAAACCTTTAAGAAATATATGGGAGTGACCCCGAAGCACTATGCCCTGGGACGAGTTTGAAAAAAGACAGGATTTCCAAAACAGAATCTTTTATCGCATTTCCGGTAATACAGGCACTTTCTGGGCCTTTCGGATAAAAATGTAAAAGATCCTGCTTCAGAAACCTCTGAGAGAACCGGACATCGGTATTAATATGGATAGATTCCATATCGATATGTTTTGTACATTTATATAGTAAATAATAACGTATTGCATTACATGTGTCAACTCTATAAAATCTTAGTTTTTCCGGTTTTCAGTATATAAAAAAATACTGTCCGGCTTCCTGTTCACCCCTCGGAAATGGACGCTGTTTCTTTATCTTCAAACTTAAAACAGACGCCTCCGGCTGCTGCCGAAAGCGTCTGTCATCAATGTTCTCAGATTTCGTACCAGATAATCTGGTTTGCTTCCAAATCCAAATCAAAGCCTGTTCCGTCACCCTTATATACAGTCGTGGACTGTGGTTCATAGGTGTTATTTACCACACAGTATTTGCCGTTTTTAATATAGGCATGTACTTCCACGTTATAATTGGTGCTGAACCACTTATTGATATTTTCTTCTTCGCCTGTGCTCCATAAAATAGCACGGTAGAGAAGCCTGCTGTTTTCAAAGCTGTAAGGAAGCCCGCTGATATATACGGCGCGGCCCTTGCCGAACTCATTCACCGCCAGCTTCACTTCTTTATCCTCGGATACAAGTACCTGTGCGTTTTCCAGCGCATAGATGTATTTCCTTGATTCGCCGAAATCAATTCTCTCCTGAGAGTCAGCCGTAATGAAGTGGCTGTGGTTTTCCCAGTTGTATTTATCATAGCCGAGTGTGAAGTCTCTCTCTTCCTCAACGCCGAACACATTTGCCAGCTGGAAGAAATGTCCGTTTGCCTGATGGCCGCTGGGTTCTCCCACACCGATAATGCCGCCGCCGTTATATACGAATTCCTTAATGGCAGAGGAAATTACCGGATTGCACCACCATTCGCCGCCTGTCTGTGCGGTATCCGCATCGCCTACGTTGATGATGACATCAATATCCTTTAAAATATCCTTATCTTCCAGGATATCTTCAAAGCTGATGAACTTCACGTCAAACGGCGCGCCGGAAAGCGCCTCTATAATTCCTGCATAGGAGTAATTCTGCTTGAAGTAAATCGCATGATGCACCATATGATTTCCCCAGGCTCTCATTTTTCCCCAGCAGTTCAGCACTGCCACCTTCTTAATGCAATAAGGCGTAGTGCCCTTGATATTATCGTAAAGCTCCCTGAATTCCGCACATACGGATTCCACGTAATCCACAAAATCGGGGAATTCATTCGCCAGCTTCAGGTATCCGCCATAGCCGATGCGGTCAATGGGCTTTCTCAGAATCGCACGTCTTGCCGTTACCCAGTTTGTCTTTGCTTCCTTAACAGGATCGCCTCCCTCATGGAAGGTATCCGGGAAGAAATAAGGCAGGAGGCGGCCTTCCGTATATTTCACCCCTTCGATATCGCTGATCAGACGGAGTGTTGCTCCGTTGCCCACGCTTCCAACCACCGCATCAAGGCCGATGGTCTTAAACTCATCCATAAACGGTTCCGTTCCAATCCAGTGGTCACCCAGGAACATCATCGCCTCCCTGCCGCATTCATGGCAGATATCCACCATTTCCCTGGCAATCTTGGCGACCTCTCTTCTCTGGAAGGCCTGGAAATCCTTGTATTCTTTGGAAGGAATACGGTACTGGTTATTGTAATAGCCCTGATCAATGATGAATTCAGGCCGGAATTTGTAGCCTGCTTCCTTTTCGAACTGTTCCAGGATATAAGGGGATACTGATGCGGAATATCCGTACCAGTCCACATATTTTTCTCTGGCCAGCTCGTCGAATACCAGCGTAAACTGGTGGAAAAATGTGGTGAAACGCAGCACATTTACATACGGATGCTCCTCAATAAATTTGCGCAGGCGCTTCATGGTATATTCATGGGTTTTTGGCTGTCTCACATCAAAGGTAATCTGATGCTCCACATCCTTCCACTCATTTACCACCGCGTTGTACATATGTACCGGATCCCACATGATATATGCAAGAAAGCTCACGGTATAGTCATGGAAAGGCACACTTTTGATTTCCACCTCTCCCGCTTCTTCATCATAGGTCCAGTCCGCTGTGGGAACCACTTCTCCCGTTGTCCGGTCGATTACCTCCCACCAACGTCTGATGTCATCCCTGCTGTTGGGGGTAAGCATATCAGGATACAGGCCTTTCATAAGCCTGATCCTCAAAGCTTCCCCGGCTGCCGTGTAGAACGGCGTCATTACATACATCTGCTGGATTTCATCAGGATTAGCCTTTGCCCAGGCATTATCCTTTCTCGTAGTATAATAGGTGGAATAAACCTTCAGTCCCACATCCTTTAACTCTACGGGAAAATCCGTGCCGTCGCAGTCACGCACCGCATCTGCGCCCCAGCGTTTGGATAAATCCAGTGTCTCCTGTATCACGTCTATATCGGTGGGAATTGTTACTCTCCCTTTTTCCTGACTCATATTGTGCCTCCTCTTCTTTAAATAAATACGGCATCCATGCCATTAACCTTTGATACCGCCGCCTGTAACACCGGCAATAATCTTCTCGGATAAGAAAATGTACAATAAGAATGTGGGCAAGAACACGATAACAACCGCCGCAAACAGTCCGCCGTAGTCTCCCGTGTACTTCATGGAGTTTACAATCTGGAGAAGGCCGACGCCTACAGGTGTCATTCTTTCGGAGCTTGCAAAGATCAATGCCATGAAGAATTCGTTCCACACACCCAGGAAGTTAAAAATAGTTACCGTAATCAGCGCCGGCTGTACCAGAGGCAGCATGATAACCCAGAAGGTTTTAGCCGGAGGGCAGCCGTCAATTGCCGCTGCTTCTTCGTAGGTCTTACTCAGAGTTGCGAAGAAGTTGAGCAGATAGGTTGTTGTATAAGGTACATTTAAGAAAATATACAAAAGTATCAGCAGAATCCTGCCCTTCAGGTTCCATTTTGTGGAGAGTGAGAAAATAGGCATGATAATCATAACCGCAGGAATACTCATGGCAACGATCAGGCTGGATTTCATGACCTTGTTGCCGAGGAATTCAAACCTGGACAGTACATAGGCCGCAGGCGCGGAAATCAGGATTACGCCGACACAGGCCGTTATCGCATACAGCAGGGAGTTGGCGAAGAATACGGAAACATTCTGCGCTTTCCATGCGTTTACATAGTTCTCAAAATGAAGGCCGCTCTCAAATTTGAATACTGATCCGGAGAAAATTTCCCTGGATGTGGAAAGGCTGGCGCCCAGAATCCATAATAAAAAGGCAGCTGTGAATATGATCCAGACAAGTACGATAATATATCCCGGAAGAAGAGATGCTTCTTTTCTCCAGTTAATTCTTTCTTTTACCTTAGGCTCTTTCTTTTTGCTCATAATCCACACCTCCTCTTAGAATTCCAGATCATCATCTCTGAGCAGTCTGTTCATGATGACATAGATAACAACAATGATGAGTGCCAGAATCACGCCGGTAGCAGCACCTGCGCCCGCATCTCTTGTTGAGTTGCCCTTGCCGCCGAAAACCGTATCATACAGATAAACAACGGGAACCGTGGTGGTAATCTCCGAATCCACAGGTGAAAACATTTTTGACCACAGGAAGAATGTGGTGGTATGTACGCTCCAGAAGGTAATATTCGTCTTGGTAATTCCCTTCAACAGAGGCATTGTTATCTTGCCGAACTGCTGCACCTTGTTGGCTCCGTCTATCGTTGCCGCCTCATATAAATCCGCCGGGATTCTTTCAATACCGCTGATAAATATCAGCATGTAATAGCCGACCGCACCGAAGATGAATGCAAACAGCATTGCCCAGAACTTGGTATCATTGCCCAGCCATTTTACGCCCTCCAGCCCAAATGTCCGAAGGATTTTATTGAGCATACCATAGTCGTTGTTGTAAACATACTGAATCCACATGGTTGCCAGGGCAACAGCACTGATAACGTTGGGAAGATAAATTGCAGCACGGAAAAACTTCTTAAAGCGGATGCCGCTTGTCAGTATAACAGCGAACAGAAGCGAAAAGGAAAGAACAATAATGCCGCCCACAAGCCAGATACGGAACATATTCCACATGGAAGCCTGCCATCCGGGGCTGTTGAAAATCTTCTGATAGTTGCTCATACCGTTAAAGACCCAGGTGGAGGTGTCTGATGTCACACTTTCAATCTGGAAGAAGCTCATGATTACGGTCCTGACCACAGGATAAAGATACATGATGAGGAGGGTTAACAAACAGGGTAATATAAAACCTACAATTAAGGACTTATTTTTTTTCATTAATATGTCACCTCTTCTTGTCAAAAGAGGCGGCACCACTTCAGTGCCACCTCCACTTGATAAACCTGTTTAGTTTTTATGTTTTAGTATAAAGCGTCCATTGCTGCTGCGAAATCTTCGCCGGTAGCATATTTGCCTTCATACAGGCTGATGATGATATCCTTAAAGCTGGTCTTTAATTCGGAGTTATCATTCAGGCCCATGTTCCAGGACAGGGGAGCTTTGGTAGCAACCAGAGCTTCTACGGTACCGCTCATGATAGCAGGTGCTGTATTGCTGGGGTCTGCAGGAATCTGATCCGCTGTATCAGCCATCTTCTGGTCAAATTCGCCGCTTGTTAAGAACATCAGGAAATCAAATGCTGCCTGTGCGTTCTCGCTGTATTTTGTGATAGCAAGGGAGTTAGCGCCTGCATATGCATTGGAAGGATCCGCGCCGCCTTCAACTGCAGGGTAGTTGAACATTCCCCAGTTGATTTCTGTGCCGGAGTTGTTGTTTACTTCAGGTGCTACGTAGTTAGCGCAGACAACCATTGCCACTTTACCAGTTAAACCAATCTTGTTCTGGCTGGAAGGATATTCATCCGGAGCGCCGTCTGCAAGATATCCTGCTTTAACAAAGTCGATAATCTGCTGAGCTGCTTTTACAACGCCTTCGTTCTTGCTCCAGCCGCCGTTTACAGCCAGGTCGGAGATTGCTTTTTCACCGATTACTCTGTCAAGATGGTAACCAAAGGTGAAATCTGCGTATGCGCTGTCAAGAGCCAGGGGCTGATAGCCTTTGTCAACCATGGTCTGGCATGCTGCAAGGAACTCATCCCATGTGGTGGGAACGGAGATTCCGCAGTCATCGAAGATATCCTGGTTGTAGAACACGCCGCCTACCTGAGGCTGCTCTGTTACACAGGGAAGGAATCCTGCCCACTCTGTTGCAACTTCATTGAAGCATGCATAGCTGGTTGCGTCATAGTTAGCTGCCTTAGCCATATCTGTAAGGTCATAGCAGTAATCTTTGTAGTTCTTTGCGATTCTGGAATAGTCATCTTCGAAGATATCAATCTTCTCATTGGATTCCAGAGCTGCCTGGATGATGGTGTTGATGTCACGGCCCTTCCACTCGATATTAATGGTTGCGCCTGTCTTCTCCTTGAAAGCATCTGCTGCTTCCTGGATTACCTGGCCCTGAGGCTCTGTGGAGTTCCACATAGACCACATTGTCAATGTAACGCCGCTGTAATCTGCTGCTCCGCTTTCTGCTGTCGTTTCAGCAGCTGCGGTTGATTCAGCAGGAGTTGTCTCTGCCTTAGCTTCCTCTGTGGCAGCTGCGGGAGTCTCTGCAGGCTTTGACTCAGCAGGCGCTGTTGTGCCGCTGTTGCCGCAACCTGCCAGCAGGCTTGTTGCCATAACAGCTGTTAAAAACAAACTGATGAATTTCTTTTTCATTTTTTTCCTCCTTTAGTTTGTGCATCATGTATCGTTTTTTGATAATCTCAGTATATCTTTTATAGCCAATCTATACAATCCATATCTTGCTTCTTTTTTTAGAAATATTGCTTTTTATCGCAAGATTTGTTAATATACTTTTAGTCATATACGTGCGCCATCAGATTTAACTGCTTGTTTTTTTAAACAGATTGCTTAATCGCTTACTATAAAAACCTGTGTTTTTTATATTTTTATACATCTTTTTTGCACAAATGTTTGCTTTCCATTGTTATCCGCCCGTTTTCAAGCGCAGTATTTCTAAAAAGAAAAGGAAAGACGGATTGCATGTATAACCTGAAAGATACCGGCCAACCAAAAAGGAGAAATTTATGCCGATTACAAGATACCCCCTGGAAACCGGGGAAATTGATCCTATTAATGCAAAGCTTTTGTATGTCACGCATTCCATTTATGAAAACGACTGGCCCAGCCTGCCGCATATGCACTATTTTACTGAGCTTTGCTATATTAAAAAGGGTACGGGGAATTATTTGATTGAAGATCAGAACTTTCCTATTAAAGAGGATGATTTTATCATCATCAATTCCAATACCTCCCACACAGAGCGGTCTGTGGGGGAGATTCCGCTGGAATACATTATCCTTGGTGTTGAAGGCCTGAATTTTTCCTTCGGCGGGGAGCATGAGCACCTTATTTTCAACTGCAGGCGTGATCATGAGGAATTTGCCTACTTTATGGATTCCCTGCTGGAGGAGATGGAGAATAAAAGGCCCCACTATGAGCTTGTGTGCCAGGATCTGCTCAACATGTTGATCGTTAAGCTGATACGCAGGACGAACTTTTCCTTTGAATTCGTTCCCTCCGTGAAGTCCAGCCGGGAATGTATCAAGCTGAAGCAGTATATGGAGGCCAATTATAACCAGAACATCACGCTGGATACGCTTGCCCAGGTATCCCATCTGAATAAATACTACATGGTGCATGCCTTTACCCGGCAGTTCGGATGTTCTCCCATGAATTATCTGATGGAGGTAAGAATAAAGGCCAGCAAGGAGCTGCTGGCCAGTACGGATTACAGTATAACGGAGGTTGCGCAGTCCTCCGGATTTTCCTCACAGAGCTATTTTGCCCAGTGTTTTCTGAAACACTGCCATATGACGGCCAGCGCTTACCGGAAGGCCTGTCAGGGCAGATAGGCTCCGGCAGGTTCAAAACTTCAGCCCATACTGTCCATCAAAGCAGGAAACAGCCCTCCGTTCCGTTACCTTGTCTCCTTCCCTGACATGTCCGACAAGCATTTCGCTGTTTTTATCCATCTGCCGCAGATTGGCCTCCAGAGCCTTCGGAGAATGGTTGGCATAGCAGTAGATACAGCCATTAGGACAGGTGTTATAGGCGCCGATGTCAATGCTTTCATAGCAGCCGCAGCCTTTTCGCTGCCCTTTGTCAGGCTTGAGCGTCACGCTGCCGCCCAGGATATCCTCTATGACGGCCCTGTCAATGCAGGAGGCTCTTCCCACGCCAAATGCGGTCAAATCCTTTGCCTCACAGCAGGCGCTGACCTGCAGCCCATATGCAACGCCGGTGCGGGCAAAAAAGGCCGCCAGCTCCTCCATTTCCGTTTCCGCCGCATCGCGCAGCAGGCTTTTCCTCCTGGCTTCAGGTTTCCCCGGTTTCTGCCAGTACCCATTTCCGGAGTATCTGTCCACAAAGCTGACAGTCACGCTCCGCATACAGCCCTGCAATTCCAGGCACAGCTGCCGGAACGCCTGTTTATGATATCCGATTCCCATTTCTTCATTTATAATAACAGGATCATAGCGCCAGATAATCCTGCCGCTTCCAATCTGTTCCGCCAGGCTGCGGAAGGTGCGGATAATTTCCTTTTTATCCCGCAGGCCCGGTTCCAGCGCTTTGCCATAGGGCGTAAGCGTAAACTGGAAATAATACCGGTAGCCTCTGTTGTCCAGTTCCTTCAGATAAGGCATCAGCGGCTGCGGATCCTTCGTCCAGAAAACAATGCAGTCCACTGCCTCCGGCGTCATGGGTATGCGGCCAAGCTGGCCCGCGTTAAACGGATTTCTCACCACCGCAGAGCCTTCACGGATCCGGTTCATAAACCATTCGCTGTATCTGCAGGGGATATCGGTTCTTCTGGAAACAGACAGAATCATGTCAGCTGCTCCACCACCTTTTCAAAGCCCATCCCATGGGAAGCCTTCACCAGTATCGCATCACCCGGCAGAAGGAGAGCCGCAAGGCCTTCCAGAAGGCTTTCCCTGTCCGGAAAATAATGGATGCCGTCCGCCGGTTTTTCCACCGCTTCCGCCGCCTTCAGGGCGCCTTCGTACATGTGACGGGAAAGCTTTCCGGTACAGATCAGGCAGTCCACGCCTTTTTCCACGGCATACCCGCCCACGCGTTCATGCAGCTTCGCTTCCTCTTTCCCCAGTTCAAACATGTCTCCCAGCACCGCCACAGTCCGGCCGTCGGCCTGAAGGAGAAGATCCAAGGCTGCCTCCATGGAAACCGGATTGGCATTATAGCAGTCGTCGATGACAACTTTATCCGCCAGCTCAATGATGTGGCTGCGTCCGCTGACGCCTTCCACCGCGGCAATCCCCTTACTGATTTCCTCCGGCGTAAGGCCAAGCAGGCGTCCTGCGGCAGTGGCGGCCAGGGCATTATATACCATATGTCCGCCGGGAAGCGGTATCTTCGCGTTAAAGTTTATCCCTGCCTCCCTGTCATGAATCACCGCCTCGCTTCCGAGAAGTCCCCTGCCTGCAATATCCGCCGCATAAATCCGGCAGCTTGAAGAAAGCCCGAAGGTTACCGGAGGCTTTCCTTTTACTTCTTTTATTGTACTGAGCATGTCATCGTCACCGTTAACGCATACGGCGCCGTCTTCGCCCATGAAATCAAAAATTTCCGACTTGGCCTTCAGGATCCCTTCCCTGCTTCCCAGGAATTCCAGATGGCACTGGCCGATATTTGTCATGATACAGATATCGGGACGGGCAATGCGGCTTAAATTATGCATTTCCCCGAAATGGTTGATACCCATTTCCAGTACCGCAACCTCCGTGTCCTCAGGCATGGAAAGCACCGTCAGCGGCACACCGATTTCATTATTATAATTTCCCAGGGTCTTATGGACCCTGTATTTCTGCGAGAGTACGGAAGCAACGAATTCTTTAGTGCTGGTCTTCCCCACGCTTCCGGTGATGCCTACAACCTTCACAGACAGCTGCCTGCGGTAAAATTCCCCTATCCTTTTCAGGGCTTCAAAGCTGTCCTCCACCAGAATGCAGGGGCCTGCAGGCTGCTCCGGCAGCCGTTCGCATACTACGCCCAGCGCGCCGCCCGCAAAAACCTCCGGTATAAACCGGTGTCCATCCACCCGTTCTCCTTTTGTGGCAATAAAAAGGAAATCCTTTCCGGCTTTTCTGGAGTCGATTACCACGCCCGCCGCCTCGGCAGCAGGGGGCTCACCCGGGCAGATCAGCCTGCCGCCGCATGCCTGGGCGATGTTGGTTAAAGTCATATTTTTCATATACGTCCTCTTTTCCTGATCAGTCCTTTTGCGCCAGCTCCAGAATCCACTGGCACAGGTCTTCAAAGCTTATTCCAATGGCCCGGGCTTCCTGCGGAATCAGGGAGGTAGGGGTCATTCCGGGAAGGGTGTTGGCCTCCAGGCAATACAGCTTGCCTTCCTTATCCATCATGAAATCCATCCGCGCATATTTTTTGAGGCGCAGCGCCCGGAATACTTTTTCGGAAATGAGCTGCATTTCCCTGGTCTTATCCTCCGGCAGGTCCGCCGGGCAGGTTTCAATGGTGCTTCCTGCCTGGTATTTGTTCTTATAATCATAAAAGCCGCAGAGAGGGGCGATCTCAATTACCGGCAGCGCTTTTCCGTCAATGACTGCACAGGAAAATTCCCGTCCTTCAATATACTGCTCAATTACCGCTTCCTCATCATATTTGAAGGCTTCCTCCAGGGCGGCCTGGTATTCCTTTTCCTCATGCACGATGCATACGCCCACGCTGGAACCGCCCTTGCAGGCCTTAACCACACAGGGATAAGGCACTCTTTCCGCGCTTTCCTGTCCCTTTCTCACATGGATCCCCGCAGGGGTCGGAATGCCGTGGAAGGCAAAAAGCTCTTTTGCCAGGCTCTTATCCATGGACAGCGCAGAGCTGACGTAATCCGTTCCCGTATAACGAATTCCAAGCAGGTCAAAGGCCGCCTGTACCTTTCCGTTCTCTCCGTCCTCTCCGTGCAGTCCCAGGAAAACAACATCGGCCATCTGGCAGATCTCTATCACATTGGGGCCGAAAAAGCTCCTTCCGCCATCCTTTCGCAGCGCCTTAATCTGCGCTATATCAGGATTGCTTTCCTTGATTCCCCCTATGTTTTCAGCCCAGTCCACATCCTTTTCAAAAATGCCGGCGTAATCGTCTTCATATCCCAGATAGACATCCAGCAAAACCGCCTGGTGTCCCTTTTTCTTTAACGCTTCATAAATCATGCGGCTGGAGCTTAAGGAAACATCCCTCTCCGTACTGATGCCGCCGCCTAATACCACAATTTTCATGAGTCTCCTCCAATTCCTGTCTTTTATTTTAAGCTAAGACAGCTTTTCTCAGGAACTGTTATAAAATGCACAGTCCAGTTCCTTACTACCTTATTTTTCACAGGGCCAATTTATGTCAGATACCGCCCGTGCTTTTCAATTGTAGCATATCCGGGGCTATTAGAAAATGAAAAAGATGCTTTTTTTAAGGCTCACAGTGTTCCGCAGGAGGGCATGGAAATACCCGTCCGGGCCGCGGGAGGGATGCGGTTCGGGCGGGTTGGGATTTGAACAGGGACCTGGATAAGGATTCAGGTATTAAAATTAAAAGCCGGTATCCCTGTATACAATTTTTCCGTTAATTATGGTGCACATGGTCCTGGTGAAGGTTTCCATGGGATTGCCTGTAAAAATAGCGATATCCGCATCCTTTCCTGGTTCCAGGCTGCCCACACGGTCAAATACGCGGCAGATACGGGCTGGATTGCAGGTAATGGCTCTCAGTCCTTCTTCCAAAGGCAGTCCGGACTTTACAGCAAGACCCGCGCAAATGGGCAGCGACTGGATAAGGGATACGGGGTGATCGGTGGTAATTGCCACCAGCACCCCTGCCTCGTGCAGAACGCCTGCGGTTTTAAAAGCCATATTCTGTACTTCTATTTTGCTTCTGCTGGACAGGTCGGGGCCGACTATTGCGGGAAAGCCCTCTTTTGCCAGGTCCTCCGCGATGAGGTGTCCTTCACTGCAGTGGTCAAGTGTCATGGAGAGTCCGAATTCTTTTGCAATGCGTATGGCGGTATATATATCGTCCACCCGATGTACATGCGCCTTCAGGGGGATTTTCCTTTCCAGTACGGGCATCCAGCATTCCAGGCGGAAATCCGGTTCAAAATCCGGTTCCTGCCCCTTCGGGCAATCCTTTGTCAGGCGCATTTTTTTCTTACGGTATTGTACGGCCTTATGGAGCTCCTCCCGCAGGATTCCCGCGATGGCCATTCTGGTAACCGGGGATTTTTCCTGGCCGGAAAAATTAACCTTGGGATTTTCTCCGAAAGCGATTTTCATGGCGGCAGGGGCCTTTACAATCAAATCATCTATGCGTCTGCCTTTTGTTTTAATAAAGGCAAACTGGCCGCCCACCACGTTGGAGCTTCCCGGGCCTGCCATAATTGAGGTAATTCCTGCCCGGACGGCATCGTCAAATGCGGCATCCATGGTATTTACGGCGTCTATGGCTCTCAGCCACGGCGTTACCGGAGAGACATTTTCATTGCAGTCATCTCCCTCCATCCCCTTTTTTTCTTCCGTAATGCCAACATGGCAGTGGGCTTCAATCAGGCCCGGCATCACCAGGCAGCCGGATGCATCAATGATTTCCGTACTGCCCGTGTCCGGGACTTCTATCCTTTCCGCCACTGCGGTTATTTTTCCATTTTCGACCAGGACGCTGCCCTTGGGGATAACCTTTCCCGTCATGGGAAGTACGCGTCCGTTTTGTATCAGCAGCTTACCTTCCATCTCAGCTCAGCCTGTTCAGCGGATTTACCGGCTGTCCGTCTTTGGTCAGCTTGAAATAAACATTGCAGCCTTCCACGCTGTAATATTTGGTAGGCTCCGCCACCTTTCCGATAATTTCCCCGGTGGTTACCACATCACCCTCGGCTACGGTAAGATCTGTCAGCTGTCCGTAGGTAAGCTCATAGCCGTCGCCCAGATTCATAATGACTGCGGTCCCGATTTCCGGATCCTCATAAATGGTAGTTACCTGTCCGTCGGCGGCAGCCGTAATGCCTTCTCCCTGGGTAGCGGCAATGATGATCGCCGGATTATATTTATACTGCTGGAGTGTGGCAAAAAAGACGGTCTTGTCCATGCTGTAATTCACGAGGACATTTCCCACGATGGGCCATACAAGGGTATCTGACTCGGAAAAATCCAGGGCAGGCACCGTATTCATGGCATCCTCGTCTCTTTTTGCAGTCTCATTCCCATCGTCTGTTTTTGCTATGGCATCGGACGCATTTGCTTCCAGCGCTTCCTGTGATTCCTGTGCCAGCGCCTCCTGTTGTGCTTCGGCCTGTGCCGCCTCTGCAGCTGCCTGCTCCGCTGCCGCCTGCTCTCCGGCGTTTGCCGTGCTGCCAAGCATTTTCATGTCAGGGTTGTCCACTTTCCCGGAATTGGCCTCCTGAAAGCTGGGATCATAGTCCAGTTCACCGGCATCAGCCTGCTGTTCACCCAAATCCTGTGCTTCACCCGCTTTATCCCTGTTGGCTTCGTCCAGCGTGGTGAAATCCACAATATAATTATCCTCTTCTTTTTCCTGGCCTCTGTTTCTTACATACAAGCCGGTAGCGGTCAGCGCCGTCAGAACGAGGCAGCTGGATACCAGCATGATTGCTTTTTCTTTTCTAAAGCTTGATCTCCTTCTTCTTCTCATAGGGCATTCCTTCTCTTTCCTATTCATTTTGGCAGATGCCAATTATCAGTTGAAATCCTTCAAGCTTAGTCTTTCCGTTTTCCTTTCCATTATTCAGTTTTTTGTATTTCAACACCGTAAAAAAAATCTTTTAAAAGAGCCAGGAAATCCTCGCCCTGCACCGCCCTGCGGTTAGCCTCAAACTGACAGAAGCCCAGCCCATGCCCTACGCCGCGGCTTTCCAGCACTACAAGCCCCTGCTCCTCACTGATGGTAAAGCAGGAGGAATTCAGGGAAAAAAGGCTGCGGAATTTTTCTCCCGACATATGTATTCCCTCCGCATCCACCCACAGGACATAACCGGCGCTGTCTCTTGTGAGGGTTATTTTTTCCGTTTCGCCAACTCCCAGAGCCGTCCAGAATTCGTTTTTCTTTATGGTTGTTCGCAAGGTATAGCCTTCGGCTTCTATATCATGCTCGCAGTCCACGCTCACCAGATAATCATAGCCTTCGCCCAGCACCTCCCGGCCGGTTCTCGTCTTTCCCGCACTGAGCCAGAAGTAGGCCGGTTCTATAAGCTTTCCCTCCCAGGTCAGATACATACCCTTTGTTTCTGATACGGCCTGGGAAATTTTTGCCTGATTATCCACAGCCGAGCTTCCCCAGAGGGCTTCCCGTTCCCGCAGGTCCAGATAGTCCTGTCCGATTTCCCTGGCGGAAATCGTTGTTTCTTCAACCGATGCCCTGTCCTCATACGCCTTCATGCACATGGTACGGAGGATCACAGCCTGCGCCTTGAGCGTCTCTTCCTCACAGCCTGCGGGGATACTGGCCGCCAAAGCGCCTTCCACATAAACCTCCAGGGGGATTCTGCTCACTCCCGCGCTGCTTTCACAGGCCACCATGAACTTTCCATCCTCCTCAAATACCGGAACGGTTTCATGGCCGCTTTCTCCTTTTCCGAAAAAAAGGCTGCATACATAGGGAAGCAGGAGTAAAAATAAAAGGACCGCACAAAGATCCAGCAGCCGCTGCCGGCCTGCAGAATTTCTGAATGCGGGGGAAAACGGCCTGCGGGGGGTGGGGCGGGTTTTCGGAAGTAACTTTTTTCTGTCCATAGTCATCTCTCCGCATTCTGCATATTTACTTCATTCTATGTCCCACCACCCATTTTTATTCGTGGGGAACGGATAAGGGCATGTGCTACGGCGGCTTGCTGGCTCTGTCCGGTGGGGGCCGGGGCCTGTCTGTGTTTCCCGGGGGCGGCGGTGGGGTATTTTCTGATCCAGTTTCAAAAACGGGGTGTTTCTAACTGTTTCGCAAAGCCAGGATTCGGCCAACGTGGCCAAAACTCCTCGCCTGCGCGACTTACGTCGCATTGGCTCGTCCCAGCGACTTTAGTCGCTTGCGCCACTAGGGGCGGCCGAATCCTGGCTTTTCGAAGCAGTAAGAAACATCTCCGTTTTTTCAAATGGATCTGAAAATATCCCCACCGCCGCCCCCGGGAAACACAGACAGGCCCCGGCCCCCACCGGACAGAGCCAGCAAGCCGCCGTGGCACATGCCTTTATCCTATAGGTTGTGGTAAGAGGAAGGAAGGACAAGAGATAAATATGGCAAAGGCCATATCTGTATTTGGGAACAGATATGGCCTTTGGAGGTGATAATGATAAAAAGTTATTGGTAATGAGCGATATTTAATAATAATTTGTTAGGGTTGTTATTTTACTATTTTACGCGGTTGTAGTTTATGAGGCAGCCGTCCAGGATGATTTGGCGTTCTTCTTTGGTGAGGTCGCCGAGGGTGAGGGGGAAGGGGGTGAGGCCTTCGGGGGTCACGGTGTAGGCGGTGATGGTGTCCTGGGCTTCTTCTACGGCTTTTCTGATGCCGGGGATGAAGAGGTAGTCTTTGTTGGTAAAGGGAAGGGGGCCTTCTTCAATGAGGAAGGGGAGCATTCCCCAGTTAATCAGGTTGGAGCGGTAGCGTTTGGTGGCGTATTCGGTGGCTATGTTGGCCCAGCCGCCCAGGACCTTCTGGCAGCTGGCTGCCTGTTCCCTGGCGGATCCGTCGCCGGGTTTTACCGCAAAAATGGTGGATCCAAAGCCGATGTTTCCTTCGCCTGCTTCCGGGAAGCGGGTGTGGATGGTTTCCATGACGGGCTTCAGCTCGGGCTTGGCCTCCAGGGGGCATTTTCCTTTCATTACGGCGGTCTGGGCGGTTTGGATGTCTTTTGCCAGGCCTACGTAGGCGGGGTCTTTGCGGGAGAGCGTGAATTCCGCAAGGCCCAGGGGGTTGGAGCGGTAGGATGATGTTTCTCCGGAGGGAATCAGTTCATCGGTTGTGGTAACCGGGTCGTGGATCTCGGATACTACGCGGAGTACCAGGTTTTCCGGTAGTTCGCACATGGCCGGCCAGTCTTTGATGTTGGGGCCGAAGTGGATTTCCACCTCAGGATCCGCCACGCCCTTGGAATCGAATACGCGGTTTGCATATATTTTGGAGTCAAAATGGTATTTGTATTTGCCCAGGGTAGCATCAAATTCCGTTGCCGGTGTGAGGACGCCTTTATTGGCTGCAGTTGCCGCAATGGAGCGGGCATCCATGAGCGCAACGGATGCGATCTGGCCGTTCTGGAGCTTGCTGCCTTCTCTGTTGGGGAAGTTCCTGGTGGAGTGGCGGATGCTGAAGCCGTTATTGGCCGGGGTATCGCCTGCTCCGAAGCAGGGGCCGCAGAAGGCGGTTTTCATGACTGCGCCGGTTTCCATAATCGTGGCGGCACAGCCGTTTTTGATCAGTTCCATATAAATGGGCATGGAAGCAGGGTAAACGCTGAGCGTAAATTCATCCGCACCGATGTATTGTCCCTTGAGGATGTCCGCTGCCGCGCAGATATTTTCAAAGCCGCCGCCTGCACAGCCGGCGATGATTCCCTGATCCACATGGAATTTTCCGTTTCTCACTTTGTCGTGCAGGGAGTAGTTAACAGCGCCGTCAAGGCTTACCTGGGCTTTCTTTTCCACATCACACAGGATGTCGTCCAGGTTGGCGTTGAGTTCTTCAATCGTATAGGTGTTGCTGGGGTGGAAAGGCATGGCAATCATGGGTCTGATGGCGGAGAGGTCCACGGTTACCAGGCCGTCATAGTAGGCCACGTTTCCGGGGTTGAGTTCCTTGTATTCTTCCTTCCTGCCGTGGATTTCGTAAAATTCTTCGATTTCTCTGTCTGTTTTCCAGATAGATGAGAGGCAGGTGGTTTCCGTGGTCATGACGTCGATGCCGATTCGGAAGTCAGCGCTCAGTTTTTCCACGCCGGGGCCTACAAATTCCATTACTTTATTTTTCACATAGCCATTTCCGAATACTGCGCCAATGACGGCCAGGGCAACGTCCTGGGGGCCTACGCCCCTGACGGGCTCTCCGGTGAGGTAAACGGCAACTACGCCGGGCATTTTGATATCATAGGTCTGGTTGAGAAGCTGTTTTACCAGCTCCGGCCCGCCCTCGCCCATAGCCATGGTTCCCAGCGCGCCGTAGCGGGTATGGGAATCGGAGCCGAGAATCATCCTGCCTCCGCCGGCAAGCATTTCCCTGGCGAACTGGTGGATAACAGCCTGATGAGGGGGCACATAGACGCCGCCGTATTTCTTGGCACAGGTGAGTCCGAAGAGGTGATCGTCTTCATTAATCGTCCCGCCCACCGCACAGAGTGAATTGTGGCAGTTGGTAAGCACATAGGGTATGGGGAATTTGGTCAGTCCTGATGCTCTCGCCGTCTGGATAATTCCTACAAAGGTTATATCATGGGAGGTCAGCTTGTCAAATTTGATTTTCAGGTTGTCCATGTTACCGGAAGTGTTGTGGCTTTCCAGGATGCCGTAGGCAATTGTTTCCTTTGCCGCTTCCTCCTTTGTTACCTGTCTTCCGGTTTCGGCAGCTATCCGCGCCGCCGCATCCTGATTATCAGGAATGATCTGTGTGCCGTTTACAAGATAGGCACCGCCTTCTAGTAATGTTACCATGTGTCTCCTCCTTTATTTATGTAATGCATAATTTTCAGCTTCACTTACTGATTACTTATTATAGAGGAAACACAAAAAGGAATCAATCTTAAATTGCGGGTACTTTCCGGTATCCGCAGATTGCGCTGCAATTTACATCTCCTTTGGGCTTCCGGCGCCTGCGCTAAAATTCTGTTAAGCTGTGTGTAAAACAGTTGAGTCATCTTCTGCTTTCTGTTATGGTGTATAGTAAAAACATTTCCCAAAGGAGGTATGCATTTTATGGATGAATCAGACGACAGTGACGGAAATCCTTCCTGTTTTCAGTTCCGCAGAATGGTATTGCTGGAATGATCCTTTTTGTCACAGGAACCGGCTGCCATCACTGAATTGAATTATGAAAGGATTTTATCTGTAAGGTTAAATTATGAATATTACATTGTTAATTATTATTTTATGTATTGTCATGTCTGCTTATTTCTCCGCAACGGAAACCGCTTTTTCTTCCCTGAACCGTATCCGCATAAAAAATATGGCCGATAAGGGGAACAAAAGGGCCGCGCTCGTCCTGAAGCTGTCCTCGGATTATGACAGGCTTCTTTCCACCATTCTTATCGGCAATAATATTGTGAATATAGCCAGCGCTTCCCTTTCCACCCTGCTGTTTGTCAGGTTCCTGGGGGAGGATATGGGCGCCAGTGTTTCCACCGCCGTCACTACTGTGGTGGTCCTGATTTTCGGCGAGGTGTCTCCCAAGAGTATTGCCAAGGAAGCGCCTGAGAGCTTTGCCATGTTTTCAGCTCCCCTTCTGAACGGTTTCGCCCTTCTGCTCACTCCCCTGAATTTTCTGTTTAAACAGTGGAAAAAGGTGCTCTCCCGGCTTTTTGGCACCGCCTCAAACCAGACTATTACAGAAGAGGAGCTGATAACAATTGTGGAAGAGGCGCAGCAGGGCGGCGGCATCGACAGCCAGGAGGGCGAGCTGCTGCGCAATGCCATTGAGTTTAACGAACTGAAGGCGGCTGACATCCTTACGCCCAGGATTGATATTACCGGAATCAGCGCGGATGCTTCCCCGGAAAAAATTGCTTCCGTTTTCGCGGCTACCGGTTTTTCCCGCCTTCCTGTATACCAGGGCTCCATTGACAATATCACCGGAATTTTGTATCAGAAGGATTTTTACAATTCTGTTTATGGAACGGACAAAGCCATTGAGAGCATCATCCGCCCGGCGCTTTACATAACCAGGCACCGTAAAATCAGCCTGCTGTTAAAGGAGCTTCAGGCTTCCAAGCTTCATATCGCCGTTGTCATCGATGAATTCGGCGGCACCGTAGGCATTGTTACCCTGGAGGATATCCTGGAGGAGCTGGTGGGGGAAATATGGGACGAACATGACGAAATCATCCAGCCCATCCGCAGGCTTTCCGGGAAGGAATATCTGGTCATGGGCAGCGCCAATGCGGATAAGCTGTTCGAAACGCTTGGCGTGGATGAGGAAACGGAGGCGGTCTCCGTCAACGGCTGGATTATGAATAGCCTTTCAAAAATACCGGAAAAGGGAGACTCCTTCAGCTTTCACGGCTGGAAGGTAATCGTAACGGAAATGGAAGAAAGACGTGTGAAAACCGCGCGTATGGTCCGCACGGATTAAGAACAGGCGCCGGACGGCGCACCATCAAAACAGCCGCGCCAATAAAGGCGCGGCCGTCATATGATAATCATTCCCCATGTAAAACACTTATAAATATTTCTCTGCGATTGCCGTCATTTTATCCCACTTGCTCTCCATGTCGGCCACCAGCTTGAACTGGGTGCGGGCGCGGTCCAGGTTATGCTCGGGACGGTGGATTTTGAAATAAACATCCCCCTGAAGATAGTCCGCCAGGAATCTCATTCCGCATTCAAGCGTCATGAGCTTTGCCCCCATGGGAAGCATACGGATTTCCTGCTCTGTCAGGCTGCCGCCGCAGCCTTCCACATAGCCTTTGGTATAGATTTCAAAAAGCTTCAGGTCACAGCTGATTAAATCCAGATTTTTCTCATCCTCCGCTCCGGTACTCGCGCCAAAACGGATGGAATCACCGTAATCATAAAGTGCGGAGCCGGGCATTACCGTATCCAGGTCAATGACGCACAGGCCTTTTCCCGTCTTATTGTCGATCATGATATTATTCAGCTTCGTATCATTATGAGTAACACGCAGCGGAAGCCTGCCCTTAGCCAGCGCATCACAGATAACATGGGTATCAGGCTCTCTGTCCAGCACGAAACGGATTTCTTCCTGCACGCCGGAGGCTCTCTTCATCACATCCTCTTCAACCGCCCTGGTAAAATCCGCAAACCGGCTCACCGTATTATGGAAATTCGGGATGGTTTCATGCAGGGTCGCCGCCGGATAATCCGCCAGCAGCCTCTGGAAATTACCAAAGGACAGCGCGCTGTTATAGAAATCCTCCGGCTTCTCAACGATATCGAAGCAGGTTGCATCCTCTATAAATATGTAGGTTCTCCAGTAATCGCCGTCCTCGTCCACCAGGTAATTATCCCCGTCAACCGTGCGGATAACGTTCAGCGTCTCCCGATCCGGATCTCCGCCGTTCTGGATAATTTTATTTCTGAGGAAGGAGGTTACATTCATGATGTTCTCCATCAGCTCCCTGGGCTTTTTAAAAATTTCATGATTCATGCGCTGCAGAATGTACCGTTTTGTCCTGCCGTTATCAAGCGTACAGGTCAGACGGACCGTATCATTAATATGACCGCTTCCATAAGGAACCGCTTCGGTCAGGGTTCCTTCAATCCGGAACATCGGCGCAATTTTCTCTTGAATTACCTTCATATCCAGTTTATCCATTTCCACTCCTATCTGCGCGCTGTGACGCGCATGCGGCTGTAGCCGCATACAAATCCTACCGGCTGCAGTGCTTTTCTTCCGGCCCCTGAAAACGCTTTTCTGCCAGCCTTCACCTCCGCTGCTTCTCCGGTCCCGGATCCGCAGCCATTTTCCCTTTTTGTATTTTCATTATAACATTATTACACAATAATTATTTACACAATAATTTCGCTTTTTTATCTGATTATGCCAACAGATAGACTTTTTCCATAAAAATATATTTATTTATTTTTATTTTTTGTTTCTATTTTACATTTTATTTATTTTTATTTTCAATATCAAAGGCTCATTGCACAAATAAATCAAATCCATTTGTACTATCCGTCCGCTTATTTATACAATCAGTTGGGCAAAATAAAAAAAGTATGAAAAAAAGGTGAATTTCTTCCCCGAATTTGTTAATATAAATTCATACGTATTATAAACTTTCCGGAGAGAACAGCTTTTTTCCCCGGCCCCGGATGAAGAGAGGATAAGAGACATGGAAAATACAAATGCCGGCGCTTATGAGTATGTGACACTGCAGCCTTCCCTTCTGATCAACAGGCTGTATACCGTACATTATTTTGAATATATGAATGATTTTTCCTTTCCCGGGGAAGCCCATAATTTCTGGGAGTTCCTGTGTGTGGATAAGGGCGAGGTCAATGTGGTCGCCGGAAGCCGCACCCTGTCCCTGAAAAAGGACGAAATTATATTTCATAAGCCTAACGAATTCCATACGGTGCGTTCCAACGGCAAGGTGGCGCCTAACGTGGTGGTGGTTTCCTTCGAATGCACCTCGCCTGCCATGGATTTTTTCAGGGACCGGGTGTTTACAATCGGTGAATCGGAGCGCAGCCTCATCGCCCAGATCATTACAGAGGCCCGGCAGCTGTTTTCCTCCGTCCTGGATGATCCTTATCTGAAAAAAATGGAGCTGTCCGCCAATCCGCCCTTTGGAAGCGCACAGATGATCCAGCTTCATCTGGAACAGCTGTTAATTCAGCTGATCCGCCATTATACGGCAATAAAACCGGAGCTTAAGCGTCCTGCCACACTGAAGCAGAAATCCGATGTGGATCTTTATGAACGGATAATGAATTACCTGGAGCTTCATATTTATGCACAGCTGACGATTGAACAGATCTGCAGGGACAACCTGGTGGGACGTTCCCAGCTGCAGAAGCTCTTCCGTGAAAAAAACGGCTGCGGCATCATCGATTATTTTTCCCGGATGAAAATCGACGCCGCCAAGCAGCTGATCCGGAACCAGAGCCTGAATTTTACACAGATAGCGGATACCATGGGTTATACGTCCGTCCATTATTTTTCCAGGCAGTTCAAAAAAATTACGGGCATGACGCCCTCCGAATATTCTTCTTCCATCAAAAAATTATCAGAAGAGCCGCAGTTCAGGAAATAACCCTGAGCTGCGGCTCCTTTTTATCAGTCCGGGCAGCCGTTTCCAACCTCGCGGCTACTCTCCCAAAACCTTTTCCAGTTCCCTAATCACTATTTTCAGCGCTTTAATTCTGGCGTATTTCTTATCCACGGACTCCAGTATATGCCATGGCGCATAGGTGGTGCTTGTTTTCTGAATCATCTCATTGACCGCCGATTCATAGGCATCCCATTTTTCCCTGTTTCTCCAGTCCTCATCCGTAATTTTCCACTGCTTTTCCGGTGTGTTCTGTCTTTCGTTAAACCGCTCCAGCTGGGTATCCTTATCAATATGCACCCAGAACTTAATGACCACCGCGCCCCAGTCCACCAGCTCCTTTTCGAACTCATTGATTTCGTTATAGGCACGCTGCCAGTCGTTGGTACTGCAGAAACCCTCAATTCTCTCCACCATGACGCGGCCGTACCAGGTTCTGTCAAATACTGCAATATGCCCGGTCTTGGGAAGCCTGGTCCAGAAACGCCAGAGATAATGGCGCGCCTTCTCATGCGGCTCCGGGCTGGCGATGGGGTGCACCTCAAAGCCTCTGGGATCCAGCGCCCCGGTGATCCGTTTGATATTGCCGCCCTTTCCTGCCGCATCCCAGCCCTCATAAGCGATGATCACAGGAACCCGCTTACGGTACAGCCGGTTGTGCAGTTCTCCCAGCCTTTTCTGAAGCTTATCCAGCTCCTCCTGATATTCAGCTTCCTCTATTGTTTTATCCAGCGCGATTTCGCCAAGCTTCGGCATTTTTTCCAACGGGAAGGTATTCTGCAGCAGCGGAACAGCAAGGCTCTTATTCTGCAGCGCCACGTCAATCCCCTGACAAAGCATCTCCAGCACCTGCAGCTGCGCCCACTTCCTGGAATGGGCATCTACAATATACCAGGGGGCGGTGGAAACATTGGTGTCATCAAGATAGCGGTCGAACACCTTCAGACATTTATCATAATGCTTATTCTGCCAGCGGTCGGAATCGCTCACCCGCCAGCTCGTATCCTTATTTACCAGCAGCGCGTCCAGACGCTTCCGCTGTTCTTTTTCATCAATATGGAAGAAAAACTTCATAACAAGATAGCCGTTGTCCGTAAGCTGTCTTTCAAAACGTTTTACGCTGTCAATTCTGGAAGCATAGCCCTTGTCATCCAGCTTTCCCTGCAGCACATCCCCTGTGATTTCGTCCATCCAGCCGGAATCAAGGAACGTGAATTTTCCCGCCTCGGGAATCCTGGCAAAATACCGGTACAAAAACGGTTTCCTCAGTTCCTCCTCCGTAGGCGCCGCCATGGTTGCCACCTTGAAAAAACGGGGATCAATGTTCCTGATAATCTTCCCAATAGTACTGCCCTTCCCGGCAGTTCCCCAGCCTTCCATCAGCACCAGCACCGGCAGGCCGTGCTCCTTAATCTGCATTTGCAGCGCCCCCAGCCTCTTTCTGGCCTCCTCCAGACGCCTGCCCAGTTCCTCTTCCCCGGGTCTTTCCTGCTCTACGTGATTTTTCAGCATATTGCCTCCCTCCTGGTCTCCTTGCAGAAGATCATACAAATATAATTTGTAGTTTTCCCGTAACTATTCAGCAGGTCTGCTCAGTAAATGCAAAGGCCTGTCTGAAATACTGCAAACAATTACATTTTGCTTTCCCCGCCTTTCTTTCAGTGTATCACACGCAGGGCCGGGAGACAAGGAAGATTGCCCGAATTACGTCAATTAAATACTACAGCGCCGTATTCACAAATACGGCGCCATAATCACTCATTTATCCAGGACAAACCAATATCGTTACTTCTTATTCCCTTTTTCCAGCCTCATGCTGCCAAAGCAGTAAACCCCCGTATTCACACCCCAGGCAATACAAATAAGAACAATCGGAAAATTTCCCGTATCAAACATCAGCTTACCAAAAAGCGCTGCTGCCTCCAGCAGGGGAAGCAAGGTTTTCATTACTATAAAGGAACTGTAGGACGCCTTATAAATCACCATCTGCTCCGCTTCATCACAGCTCTCCAGCCATTTCTGCGTAAAACGGGCGTCTCCCACATCCCCCCGCTTCAGCGGCTGAATCCGCTTCACCTGCTTCACCAGAAACGCCTCCATAACCACAACAACCGTACAGCACACTAGGAAACATACGACGTTTGTCAGCATCATGGGATTCTTCCCATCCACAGCCAGCCCGAACAGAAGAAACTGAATCACCATATTCAGTTCATTCGCCGTTATCGCCGCATTCTGATATTCCCCTGCCCGATCCTCCGCTTCATAGTTCCCCAGCTTAATCTGCGCACCGGCCCTGAAATAAAGCGTCACAGCAATGCCTCCCAGCACAATAAAAAATCCAAGCTGATACCACAGGGCATATGCCAGATAGCCATTAAAAAACAAATGCATTACATTCTCAGTCTCTCCCTTTATGGAAAAAATCAGAAAAGCACCGAAAAACCCCAACGCTCCCCCAATCACAAGCCAAAGCGCTATTTTCCCAATAATACGCCCCATACTCTTTGATTTCCCTGTCATCTTTTCACTCATAAAAAACCTCCTGCCTGCCGGCTTTCACCTGCCATCCTTTCAAAATATCCGTTAACCTTTCCAAAAATTACACGCCTGTCAATCCCGCCCAATCTTCACTTAGCCTTCCGCCAACCCTTCATTCGTCCTCAAACCTTCATTCATCCTCATATGTAAAAATATCCTCCACAGTCGTACCGCAAATAGCCGCCAGCTTCAGCGCCAGGCTCACCGACGGAGAATAATCCCCCCTCTCGATAAGACTGATCGTCTGCCTGGACACCCCCGCCAGCTTCCCCAGCTCCGCCTGATTCACACCCAGCCTTGCCCGATGTTCCTTCAATCGATTATATAACGGCATCCCGCCCTCCTTTCCCGGCCATCCCATAACGCCTCCGGCCGCAGCAGCATGATTAATTTACTTCCTGCCTAAGAGCTCTTATCCAATCTTTAATGACAACTTTCCTTGTCAAAATCATCATACCACTGACAAATAAAGTTGTCAATGACAAATTTACTTGTCATTTTTATTATAGATTTAACTGTTAATTCTATAATACATTTCCCTGTCATTTCACTTTATCCTCTTCTTCCCGCCACCCTTATTTCTTACTTCCCAAACGGACATGTCTGCCTGCGCAGACATCACCATGAATGAAAGCCGATTGCTCCGGGACTTTCACAGTAAATCCCCCAGTCAAAGACCCCGCTGCTCTTCAGAGCAGCGGGGTCTTTGACCCTCGCGGCAGTCGCCAAATATCCATGCAAGCATGGCTACTTGGCTCGTTGCTCGCGGGAATAAAATAAGCACCTGATTCGCTTTCCCTCCTCAGATGCCCTCAAAAAAACTAATATTTATCTATCTCCACAGCCCAGTCAAAAATCCTCTCCCTGTACAATCCGCACAGCCAGGGGATAAATGCATCGGCGCCAGCGCCTTCGTCCTTTTGCCATAAGGGAACTGCCAGGGCCGGTGCATTTACCTTATCCCTCCACCTAAAGCTGAGGCGCCACCACTGTTTTGACCCCCTTATCCCCAAAGCTCTCCACCAGTTCCTCCGGTGCATGCCAGTCCGTAATCAGAACATCAATATCCTCCGGCCGGGCGATAAGCACCATGGAATCATCACCGAATTTCGTGTAATCCAGCATCATTATTTTTTCCTTGGAGATAGAAAGTATCTTTCTTTTCAGCTCAGCCTCTCCCAGCGTCGGCGTGGAAAAGCCTCTTTCCACCGTAAAATGATTGCCGCTGATAAAACCCTTGTCAAAAAAAAGGTTCCCAAGCACCTGCTCCGCCAGATAACCCACACAGGAATAAATATTCGTGCGCAGCTCTCCCCCGATAATAATGCTGTGGATATCGCTTGCCTTCGCCAGCTCCATGGCCACATAAATATTATTGGTACACGGCATTATATTTCTTTTCGGCCCTTCCACGATTAACCTTGCCAGCTCACAAACCGTCGTACCGCTGTCCAGGAAAATAGCTTCCCCGTCCTGGATGCAATCATAGGCCGCCATGGCAATCGCTCTTTTCTCCTCCCGGTGACGCACTTCGTTTTCCTGATGGGAAAATTCCCGCAGCGATCCGTACCTGCTGACCGCTCCGCCCCAGGTCCGTTTCAGAACACCCTCCTGCTCCATGCTCGCAAGAAGCTTACGCACAGAAACCTCCGAAAGGGAAAAAGCCTCGCTTAATTCCGAAACTGAAATAGATGATTTTATTTTCAGCTGATCTAAAATATATTTCCGACGTTTCTCCTGATTCATATGCCTTCCTCTCTGCCGTCCTGCTCCGGCAGTTCCTTCTTTTTTTTACAAAACCCATAGCCCCTTGGGCTGATTTCAGGCCTGCATGATGCCCCGCCCCCATCTGACAGGCTCTTCTTTCGAAACACCCCCTGGAATATCGGAACACGCCCGGGTCCTGTCCGGCTTCGTTCTTACCCAATTATATACTTTATCCCACACATTCCGCAACCGTTCTTTGTGTTTCCCTTCTGTTTCATGATAAATTTCGTCAACAGATCCGGTTGTTGTTACGTTTCTTTCATTTTAATTACGATTTTATTTCATTTTCTATAGACATCAAAAGATGATTATATTATAATATAGCTGAATCGGATGCCGAAAGCCCCGGTCAGACAAAAGCGCCGGCTGGCGCGGCAAACATGCTATTTTAACCGGATAGTTACATTTTTCACCATAAATCAAACCCATAGGAGGAATCCACATGATAATCGACAGTGCCAAACTCAACGGCCCCTGCTCCTGCGGCAGAAGCCACGAAATGATCACAAAGGAAGCCATAATTGAACCCGGCTGCCTGAAAAAGCTGGATCTTTATACGGACAAATACGGCCTTACCGGAAAAAGGGCTGTAATCTACGACGAAAATACATACCATGCCAAAAACATCCTCCATCCGGCCGCTGATCAGGAAATCATTCTCGATCCGTCCAATCTCCATGCCAACGAAATCGCAGTGGGAAAGGTGATGGAGCAGCTTGAGGAAAATATTGATTATCTGGTTGCCATCGGAAGCGGAACCATCCACGATACTACCAGATATTGTGCAAACGACAGAAAAATCCCCTTCGTTTCCTGTCCCACGGCCGCCAGTGTAGACGGCTTCTGCTCCACGGTTTCCGCTATGACCTGGAAAGGCTATAAGAAAACCATGCCCGGCGTGGCGCCCGTTTTTGTCCTGGCTGATATTGATATTATCAAGGAGGCCCCTCTTTATCTTGCCCTCAGCGGCGCCGGCGATATTTTTGGAAAATATACGGCTCTGGCTGACTGGAACGCTGGCCATGCCATTACGGGCGAATATTTATGCCCGGTTATCGAAGGGATGACCCGGGATGCTGTGGACGCAGTCCGTTCCTGCTGCACCGGCCTGGCCGAAGGAGATGAAAACGCCTTTGAACAGCTGACCTATGGCCTGATTCTTTCCGGACTGGCCATGCAGCTTATGGGAAATTCCCGCCCTGCTTCCGGTTCGGAGCACCATGTCTCCCACCTTATCGAAATGCAGCCTGCCGCTTTCCCGTTCCATTCAGATGCTCTCCATGGCGAAAAGGTGGGCGTGGGCACCATCCTTATTTCCCGTGCCTGCCATAAACTGGCTGAAATCGAGGATATTACGCCTTATGTACATCCTTATTCCATGATCCCCGCTTCCCAGCTGGAGCCTTTCTATGGCCCCGCCCTGTATCCCAGCATCGTGGAGGAAAACAAAAAGGACTGCATGGAAGGGGTCACTCCTGAAATGCTCATTAAAGCATGGCCGGAAATCCGCAGAATCATTTCAACCATCCCTGCTCCTGAAGAACTGTCCGCCCTTTATGAGAAAATCGGTGCAAAAAAAACACTGGAGGATATCGAAGTTCCCTCCGAATATCTCCCCCAGCTTCTTAAATTTTCTCCCAGCGCCCGCAACCGCCTTACTTTGATGCGTGTATGCTGGATGCTGGACATTCCTGAACTCAGCTAATCTTTGCAGGAAAAAGCTGCAGAATTTATTGCTGAAAAAACAGCTGTTCTTCAAAAAGGCAGGCCGCCGGATTCTTAGCGGTTCCTGCCTTTTATAGATTCCTGCTGTTTATTGATTCCTGCTGTTTATTGATTCCTGCTGTTTATTGATTCCTGCTGTTTGCTATTTTTGTTTTTTACTCTCCCCGGTCTTTGCTATTCCACCCAACGGATCGTTTCCCAGACCGCTGCGCCATCGTTATGCTGCGCCGGCCCTGGAGTGCTTCTTCCCCGGAAAATATGTGCCTTCAGAATTTCGCGCAGTTCTTTTACCACCTCCGGATATTCTTCAATCACATTTTTTCTTTCTCCAATATCCTCCGACAAGTCATACAGCTGGAAGGAAGGCGCGCCCTCCGGCTCCTCCCCCGGTTTAGGTTCCGACCAGCCGCCGGACCCCGGACACATTTCAAGTTTAAACTTTCCCTTCCGTATAGAAAGGGAACCGTCTATACTCTGGTGAATTAAATCCGCACGGACCTCCTCCTCATCCGGATTCAGCCACAAGGGCAGATTGCTCACGCTGTCAACAGCCGTTTCCGCATCCAAGGAAATTCCCAGGATATCAGCCATGGTTGCCATAATATCACAGAGACAAACTATCCTGGAGCAGCGCCTGCCTTCAGGCACCCTGTCCGGCCATTGAACGATCAGAGGAATCCGGTGTCCTCCTTCATAGATATCTGCCTTGGTTCCCCGGAAGACATAGCTGGGATTATGCCCCTGAGACAGCAGCTCCGGATAATCCGCCATGGGAGAACAGCCATTATCCGAAGTATATATGACAATCGTATTTTCATAAAGCCCCAATTCTTTTAGTTTACGGTCAATTCTTCCTGCTACATCATCACAGTGCAGCACGAAGTCTCCGTATTCATTAGTTCCGGATTTACCGCAAAACTGGCTGGCCGGAAGAATAGGAGTGTGCGGTGCGGGCATGGGAAAATAAAGAAAGAACGGCTCCTCCCTGTATTCCTCCATTTTTTCCAGCACTTTTTCCGTCAGTTCATCCAGCACCTTTTCATGTACAAAGCCAGGCGCTGTCGGCCCTTCCCTGAAAAAACCTTTACCGGTTCCTTTTGTCACATGATCCGGCTGCGCTGTAAAATGATCATTTTCAATATAGATATATGGCGGCATGTCCAAAGATCCGCTAATGCCGTAAAAATATTCAAAACCATTAGAGATTGGGGAGCCTTCTATTTTTCCGTGGTAATCCACATGATCACATACCCCAAAATCCGGTTTTTCCACAAATCCTTCTTCTTTGGCAAAATTCATCCCCAAATGCCACTTTCCCACCATAGCTGTCCGGTAACCGTTTTCCTTCAGCATATCAGCCAGCGTTTTTCTTCCTTTTTCAATCAGAGCCTCCGAATAACCGCCCATCACACTGGATTTCAGCCGGGAGCGCCAATTATAGCGGCCAGTAAGAATTCCATAACGGGACGGCGTACAGACGGCGGCGGTTGCATGGGCATCTGTAAAGCAAACACCGTTTTCCGCCATTTCATCCAGATTCGGCGTTTTAAAGCCACAGTGCTCATTCAGTGCGGAAATATCCCCATACCCCATATCATCCGCTAAAATATAGATCAAATTCGGTTTTCTCATTTTATTCCTCCTAAAAGGGGCATCCGTAAGCCGGCCCCTTTAATCATACACCATTTCGTTGTATTCCGCATCTAATCTATAATTATTGTCCGCACTCCATCCCTTTTCCGGTTTGATCGTTTCAAACACAGGCCTAAAGAATGCCTGAAATACCGGACAAAGCTATCCGTATCCCAGGACTGTCCCGTTCTCACTGGCCACTATCGTTTTTCTTCTGCCAATGACAGGTTGCTTTTCGTTTTAGTCTTCCGTAATTTCATGGACCTGTTCTATAGTAATACCACACAACTCTGCGATTTCCTCATTATTCCTGCCCTCTCTGACGTAACGCAATACTTTTTTCGTCAGATTGATTCCTTTTTCTATTCCCTCTTCAATCCCTTTTTCAATCCCCTTTTCAATGCCTTTTTCTTCAATTGCTTCACTCAAATTACACATCTGTCTCAGCTCCTCTCCCATTTCCTGTTCCATTACAATCCCATAATCTCTCGCCAGTATTTCTTCTTTCTCCGTAACGCTCATCGAAGGAGAAAGAAGCGTATTCAGAAATCCGTGCAGCCCACCCCTTTGATTCTTGTCATCCTTTTCATTCAGGCAGATTATGATCACCGAAAGCTTATCATAGCTCGCTTTCCTCTCAGGTATCCTACCAAGGATATTTCTTCTGGAGATCCTGTATTCTGTCATGGCGTTTCCTATATGCGCAGGCGCATTCATACAGATCCAGATACTGCAGACCTTTTTCAAATCATCATACTCTGCATCTGTAAATTCTCTGTCCAGCTGTTCCGACAGCATCCTCGCTCCATAGAATATCCCTCTGGTCACAATCCGGTATTTCTGATAGAACTTTTTCTGGGCTTCTATATTAACCAGAAGCTTTACCGTCTCCGCCCTTCTCCGTTTGGGGACGTATGCCCGGAATCTGATATCATAGGTCACGGTTCCTTCTCCCGGAACCTTGCTTTCCGTATTATCCCCCGTGATGAGGAGCATTTTATTCTCCTTTTCTCCCGGTCGCAGCGAGGTATTGGCGATTTCAATTCCCGGTTCGATCCACGCTTCTATTTCCTCCGGTGAATAATCCGTATATTCCGCCACAGCTCCCTTCAGGATACGCGCCAGAACCTGCCTGCTGCCCAGAATCCGCTTTACATGACCGTCATATTGGGCCTTAGCCCCGGCATCGTCCAGCGTTTCGGCAATCCATGTCCGTCTTTTCATTTGTTCCTCCTTATACAGGCAGGGATACAGGCAGCGGCCCCTGTAAAAACAGCTTCTGCATTTCCTGCCGTTTTAAATGTGATTTTTCGGCAGAAACTGCCAGAATGTGCGAATGCACTAATAAATAAGAATATAAAAATGATACTTTATTAATGTTTAGTTGTCAACAATAATCATTAAGAAAATATCGCAATAAAACTTAGCAATTGAAATATAGAATGAAATATTAAAATATAATAAATACAAAAAATGCCGTCACCGACGTAAAGCAATTCCTACATAGCTTCACGTCAGGCGGCGGCATCCTGTCTTATTTTTTGAAGATTACCGATATTTTAATCTCTTCTTTAACCAACCGGCTGCTTTTCTTATTTTGCCTTCGGCTTCTCCCCTCTCTTAGGCAGCACTACCTTATCCAGATGCCAGATATCGTCCACATATTCCTGGATAGTCCTGTCAGAGCTGAATTTGCCGGAGCAGGCCACGTTCAGGATTGCGCTCTTTGCCCAGTTTGCTTCATCCCTGTAAGCTGCCTCCACTCTGCGCTGTGCTTCCGCATAAGGCTTGAAATCCTTCAGGATAAAATACATATCCGCCTTGGAGGTGCTCTGTGTGTTCAGAAGGGAATTGTACAGCGGGCGGAACAGCTCCGTATCATAGGGGGCAAAGGTTCCGTTGATTAACTGCATCAGCACTCTGCGGATGTCAGGATCGTTGTTGAAAATATCCATGGGGTTATATCCGCCATAGTTCTCAAAACGGATAACCTCATCGGAGCTTAAACCGAAGATAAAGGCATTTTCCATTCCTACCTCTTCCACGATTTCCACATTAGCGCCGTCCATGGTGCCAAGGGTAAGCGCACCGTTGAGCATGAATTTCATATTTCCGGTTCCGGATGCTTCCTTGCTTGCCGTGGAAATCTGTTCGGACACATCTGCTGCGGCAAAAATCCATTCCGCATTGGAAACCTTATAGTCTTCTATAAATACCACCTTGATCTTGCCGCCGATGGAAGGGTCGTTATTCACCACATCCGCTACAGCGTTGATCAGCTTAATGGTAAGTTTTGCGTTGCGGTAGCCCGCCGCCGCCTTGGCCCCGAAGATAAAAGTCCTGGGATAGAACTCCATCTGGGGATTGTTCTTGAGTTCGTTATAAAGATACATAATATGCAGGATATTCAGCAGCTGGCGCTTGTACTCGTGGAGCCTCTTTACCTGCACATCGAAAATGGAACGGGGATCCACTTCCACACCGTTATGCTCCAGGATATATCTGGCAAGGCGCACCTTGTTCTGATATTTGATATTCATGAACTCCTGCTGTGCTTTTTCATCCTCGGCATAAATTTTCAGGCCGCTGATTTTGGACAGATCAGTAATCCAGTCATTGCCCACATGATCCGTTACCCACTGTGCAAGCAGCGGATTCCCATGGAGCAGGAATCTTCTCTGTGTGATGCCGTTCGTCTTATTGTTGAACTTTTCAGGCATCATTTCATAGAAATCTCTCAGCTCCTGCTTTTCCAGGATTTCCGTATGGAGCCTTGCCACGCCGTTGACAGAGTAGCCGGATACGATAGCGAGGTGTGCCATTTTCACCTGTCCGTCATAAATAATGGCCATTTTGGCAATCTTGTTCTGATCTCCCGGATACTGCTGGGAAACCTGCGCTATGAAGCGGCGGTTGATTTCCTCCACGATCTGGTAAATTCTGGGGAGCAGCCTTGAGAACAGCTCAATGGGCCATTTTTCCAGGGCTTCCGCCATGATGGTATGGTTGGTATAGGCACAGGTTTTGGTGGTCACAGCCCATGCTTCATCCCATGTGAGATAATAATCATCCATCAGGATACGCATCAGCTCGGCAATTGCCACCGTAGGATGGGTGTCATTGAGCTGGAAGGTCACCTTCTCATGGAATTTCCTGATATCGTCATGCTTTCTCATGTATTTTTCCACGGCCTCCTGGACGGAAGCGGAAATGAAGAAATACTGCTGCTTCAGACGAAGTTCCTTGCCTGCATAATGGTTGTCATTGGGATAGAGGACCTCTACGATATTCCGGGCCAGATTCTCCTGCTCCACAGCCTTCTGGTAATCTCCCTTGTCAAAGGACTCCAGCTGGAAGCACTCCACCGGCTCCGCATCCCAGATGCGCAGTGTGTTAACGATCCCATTTCCATAGCCCACAATCGGCATATCATAGGGAATCGCCTTTACGGACTGATATCCCTCCTGTTTAAAGTTATTGCGGCCGTTTTCGTCCACGTATACATTGACATAGCCGCCGAACTTAACCTCTTTGGCATACTCGGGACGGCGCAGCTCAAACGGGTTTCCATCTGCCAGCCAGTTATCGGGAACCTCTATCTGGTATCCGTCACGAATCTCCTGCTTGAACATGCCGTAACGGTAACGGATGCCGCAGCCATAAGCGGAATACCCCATGGTTGCCAGGGAATCCAGGAAGCAGGCAGCCAGTCTGCCCAGGCCGCCGTTGCCCAGCGCAGGATCAGGCTCCTGATCCTCCACCAGATTAATATCGATACCCAGATCCTCCAGGGCCTCGGCCACATCATTATAGGCCTGCAGGTTGATCAGGTTATTTCCCAGCGCGCGGCCCATCAGGAATTCCATGGACAGATAATAAACGGTCTTGGGATCCTGCTTCGCATATTCCTTCTGGGTATTCATCCAGTTGTCTACGATCACATCCTTGATAGCATAGGCTACCGCCTGAAAAATCTGCTGCTGCGTAGCCTCCTCCAGGGTCTTGCGGTAAAGAGTTTTCACATTATATATAACGCTGTTCTTGAAAAGCTCTTTGTCGAATTTCTGTAATACCGTTTTCTTAAGCATGTATTTCCTCCTCGATCCTCTTTATATTCTTTAATTACGGTCTTTTCCGGCACTTCCGGGCTTTGTCCTTTGCCCATGTTCGCCCAATACGTACAGTTTACAACAATTTACCAATAATGAAAACAGTAATTTTGTAAAAAGAACTGATAAAATAAGGTAAAGAAAGCCGCCACTTTAGCCAAGCGGCGGCCTTTCTCCCCTGAAAACCCGAATTACCGTACTTTGCAACTGTTCAGTTCACAGCACAGTTACTGTACTTTTTCAATTCCAATGGTCACATTTTCACCGTTTACGTTCCATTCCTTGCTTACAGCCAGGCTTTCCCCTGCTGTAATGTAATCCGCAAGAACCTTGCCTGCAATGAACTCCTGATTGGAGGCGGCGATTCCTGCCACCTTTTCATTGCCGCACAGGGACACTCTGATGTGATCCATCACTTCAAAATCCGCTTCCTTACGCATGGTCTGGATCTTGCTGATGATTTCATATACAAAGCCTTCCTCGATGAGTTCTTCCGTCAGGTTCGTATCCAGAACTACTGTCATATTATTATCCGCCTCGGATACATAGCCTTCCTTCTGGGTCATTTCGATAAGAAGGTCATCCTTGGTCAGGCTTACTTCCACGCCGTTTACATCGAATTTCAGCGCTCCTGCCGCATTCAGCTCATCCATGGCCGCATTGCCGTCCAGGGATGCCAGGGTCTTCTGGATGCCGCCCAGCTGTTTTCCGTATTTCGGTCCTACCGTACGCAGCTGCGGTTTGAAGGTATAGGTGGTAAAGTCTCTTACATCCTCCGTAAATACCACCTTCTTCACATTCAGCTCATCCTCCACGATCTCCTTATAGAAATCACTGAGGACGGTTCCGGCCTTCACGAACATGGTTCCGATGGGCTGGCGGTTCTTGATGTTTGCCGTATTTCTGCAGGCGCGTCCCATCACGACGATGTCCAGCACCTCTTCCATGGCTTCCTCAAGTTCCTTATCCACATAAGAAGGATTGGCTGTGGGGAAGTCGCACAGATGCACGCTTTCCGGCGCGCTCTTGTCCAGGCTTCTCACCAGGTTCTGATAGATCTCCTCCGTCATGAAGGGAATCATGGGCGCTGCCAGCTTGCTCACCGTTACCAGGGCTGTGTAGAGGGTCATGTAAGCATTGATCTTATCCTGCTCCATTCCCTTGGCCCAGAAACGTTCACGGCTTCTTCTTACATACCAGTTGCTGCATTCGTCCACAAAATCCTGCAGCGCTCTTGCCGCTTCAGGAATCTGATAGTTATCCAGACGGGTATCCACTTCCGTGATCAACGTATTCAGGCGGCTAAGCAGCCACTTGTCCAGCACGGAAAGCTTATCGAATTCCAGCGTATATTTGGAAGCGTCAAAATTATCAATATTGGCATACAGTACAAAGAATGCGTAGGTATTCCACAGCGTCCCCATGAACTTACGCTGTCCCTCGATAACCGCTTTCCCATGGAAACGGCTGGGCAGCCAGGGCGCGCTGCTTGAGTAAAAATACCAGCGGATCGCATCCGCGCCGTATTCCTGCAGCGCTTCAAAGGGATCTACCGCATTGCCTTTGGACTTGCTCATTTTCTGTCCGTTTTCATCCTGCACCAGTCCCAGGACGATTACATTTTCAAAAGAGGTCTGGTCAAACAGCAGCGTGGATTCCGCCAGCAGGGAATAGAACCAGCCACGGGTCTGATCCACCGCTTCGGAAATAAACTGTGCGGGGAACTGCTGCTCAAAGGTTTCCTTATTCTCAAAAGGATAGTGATGCTGGGCAAAAGGCATGGCTCCTGAGTCAAACCAGCAGTCAATTACCTCGGGCACACGCTTCATGGGCTTGCCGCATTTCGGGCAGGGGATGGTGATGGCATCGATATAAGGGCGGTGAAGCTCAACGGTCTTCGCTTCCGGATTGCCACTTAAGCGCTCCAGCTCCTCCCTGCTTCCTACGGAAAGCATTTCCCCACAGTCACACTGCCAGATATTTAAAGGGGTTCCCCAGTATCTGTTTCTGGAAAGTCCCCAGTCCTGGATATTTTCCAGCCAGTCGCCGAAACGTCCTTTTCCGATGGATTCCGGAATCCAGTTGATGGTATTGTTGTTGCCGATCAGGTGCTCCTTGACAGCGGTCATCTTGATGAACCAGGACTCTCTCGCATAATAGATCAGCGGCGTGTCGCATCTCCAGCAGAAGGGGTAGCTGTGTTCGAACTTCGGCGCGGAAAACAGCAGGTCTGCCGCCGCCAGCTCCTTTAAGATGATCGGGTCCGCTTCCTTGCAGAAGGTACCTGCCCAGGGAGTCTCTTTTGTCATTTCACCTTTGGCATCCACCAGCTGAACGAAGGGCAGATCATAATTGCGGCCCACATTGGCATCGTCCTCACCGAAGGCAGGCGCGATATGAACAACACCGGTACCGTCCGTCAGGGTAACATAGTTGTCACAGGTTACATAAAATGCTTTTTTATGCTGTTTTTCACAGGTTTCCACCGCACAGTCAAACAGCGGCACATATTCCTTGTATTCCAGGTCCTTGCCCACATAAGTTTCCAGCACTTCATAGGCCGGTACCTCCGGGTTTTCCTTGTTCAAATCGCCCAGCACGGTATCCAGAAGCGCCTGCGCCATATAATAGGTATAGCCGTCGGCGGCTTTTACCTTGGCATAGGTTTCCCCGGGGTTCACGCACAGCGCCACGTTGGAAGGCAGTGTCCAGGGTGTGGTGGTCCATGCCAGGATATAGGCATCCTCATCCTTTACCTTAAAACGTGCGATTGCGGAACGTTCCTTCACATCCTTGTAGCCCTGAGCCACCTCATGAGAGGACAGCGGGGTACCGCAGCGCGGGCAGTAGGGAACGATCTTAAAGCCCTTGTAAAGAAGGCCCTTGTCCCAGATTTTTTTCAGCGCCCACCATTCGGATTCAATATATTCATCATGATAGGTTACATAGGGATCATCCATATCAGCCCAGAAGCCGACCTTTTTGGAAAAATCCTCCCACATGCCTTTGTATTTCCATACGCTTTCCTTACATTTTTCAATGAAAGGCGCGATGCCGTATTCCTCGATCTGCTCCTTGCCGTCCAGGCCCAGAAGCTTCTCCACCTCCAGCTCCACCGGAAGCCCGTGGGTATCCCACCCGGCCTTCCTGGGCACCATATAGCCCTTCATGGTGCGGTAACGGGGAATCATATCCTTGATTGCGCGGGTTTCCACATGTCCGATGTGGGGCTTGCCGTTTGCGGTGGGCGGGCCGTCATAAAAGGTATAGGTCGGGCAGCCCTCCCTGATTTTCATGCTTTTTTCAAAAATTTTGTTGTCTTCCCAGAATTGTTCCACTTCGTGTTCACGTTCCACGAAGTTCAGGTCTGTGTTTACCTTAGTGTAAAGTGACATTTCTTTCTTCCTTTCTTTCTCCGGCATACAGCCATTCCTGTTTGATAAATTCGCGTCCTGCCGCGTGTCCGCCGTCTTGCATGGCAGTTCAGATCTCCTGGCACCTGCGCCATTCTGCGTCTGAAACAAAAAAATCCCCGTCCTTTCTTGTAAAAGGGCGAGGTCTGAGGCTCGTTGTACCACCTGTTACATCATACGGCTTATAAAAACAGCTGCCAAACCTGTCCCTATAAGAAAATATGGTTTCCCGTAACGGGGGAAATCCGGCGTCGCCTACTCGAAAAACCGGATGCATCCTGCATCCTGCGCTTTCTTTCAGCCTGCGGCTCCGAAGTGATGTTCACCATGTCTTACTCGTACCGGCCTCCCACCTGCGCCGGCTCGCTGTAACTTTCCAAACATGCCTACTGTCTTCATCACGGCCTTTGTTTCTGTGTTCATGTCGGTATTATATAGCCCGCAAAGCCGCATTGTCAAGGGCTTTCGTGCTTTATCCCCCCATTTGTGCGCAGAGGGGTATGCGGTGCTTCCGGCTGGTGTTCGGGGTCCGGCTGTGTTCTCCGGGAGGCGGCGGGGCGGGTGGGTGTTTTGCAGGTGCCGGTT